>RFIM01000050.1 GCA_003695215.1 Chloroflexota bacterium | reverse complement strand
GCCACAGTACCAGTTCACATCGTCGTGCCAGAGGTCTGCACAATAGTTCTCAACCTGGAAGTTACCGTTATCTTGGCGCGCACCATTGCCCATGCCTCTGCCATTGTTCAAGCGTACGGCGCCAGGAGGCGCTGCCCTCCTTTGATTCAACGGCGGCGGCGTCCGCACAGAGACGACATCGCCACCGCTACCGCCACTATCACTGCCGCGGCTATTGCCACCGCCAGTGTCCGCGCGGATGGGCGCCATAAGTGGCAAGGCTCCCCAGCTTACATCCATCACGGTAGATTGGTAGCTAGGCAACTGCGTGATACCCTGACTGCTAACATCAATGATAGCCATATCCGACTGACCTTGCGAGCGCGTGATATAGACCAACTGCTGGCTGTCAGGAGACCAGCTCAACGATTGCACCTGCTTATTGGGCAAAGTCATTATCAATTGCAGATCATCGTTTGAGAAATCGATGGTGATAATATCCGCAAAGCCATCGCTGTTTACAGCGAAAGCCAGCCGTCCGTCGCCTGACCAAGATGGAGAAACTGCTTCATCGCTTTCAGAGAGACTCAAATACTCGTAAAGTTTTCTGCCCCTTAAATCAACCACGTGTATTGTGAGAATTCCGCTACCTCGATCTGAGCTGTAGGCAATACGTCCGCCGTCAGGCGACCATGCAGGCGTTAGCACTCTAGAGCGATTGCTGATAGTAGAACGCGTGACTTGTTGTGGCGTGCCGCCATCGACGGAAATGATAAAAATCTCTGAGGAACCTGTTCTGTCTGAGATAAAAGCGATCCGTCGCCCGTCAGGTGACCATGTTGGCGAGCTTACCCTTCCCATATTGCGCGTCACTTGGCGAACATTTCCACCATTGCTGTCCATTACGTAAATGTCAAAATCGCCTGAACGACGTGAAGCAAAAGCAATGCGCGTTTTATCAGGCGACCAAGCAGGCGAAACATCCTCTGCAGGATCGTAGGTCAAACGGCGCAAGTTGCTGCCATCAGGACGTATGGCGTAAATTTCGCGATTGCCTTCATAATCGGAAACAAACAAAATATCTTCACGACTGGCTTGCGCTTGTACAAAATGCGGTAGGTTCATTGAAATCAAAACAAGTGTGAGCAGCATATATGCATAGCGACGCATGTGTTGGCCTCCAAACCTGATTTTATCGGCGCAATTTAGTCAACGATAAGCTTTTTATACTACAATTTGAAGTGCATTACAAGTTCTGAGACAAGATTGTTGCGCATCCAGGCTTCAATTCCTTCTGCCAAGCAACGGCCAAAGGTAGTGCGCTCAACGCAGAAAGCATCTATTACTTTGCCTACTGAAAAGTTTAACGACTCTTAAATCAGCACCAAGAACATCTTCGGCGCCTTTCGAAATGCCCTGCCTATCTCGAAGATTCTGCATGCGCGCCACCTTGCCAATCGCTGAATATTTTCTCCCTGTGAGAAACTTCGCAGATGATCTATCATTGCTGAGACACGTTCACTTTGTGAGGAATTGCCATGCCTCAGCGCATTCTGATCGTAGACGACGATCCTGCCAACATCGAGCTCCTCGAGGTGATGTTCGGCACCTTTAATGTGGAAGTGTGCAGCGCTACCCTTGGCAGCCAAGCGCTCGAGATGGCGCGCGACCGTCAGCCATCGCTCATCGTGCTGGACGCGATGCTCGCCGATATGACGGGCTTTGAAGTCTGTGCGCAGCTGAAGGCCGAGCCTGCCACAGCGCACATTCCTATCGCCATGCTCACAGGGCGCATTGACGAAGCGGCGCGCCGCAAGGCTGATGAAGTCGGCGCTGATCACTTCCTCGTCAAGCCTGTGATGCGCGCCGATCTCAGAGTGCTGCTCGACTCGACGCTCAAGTAGGCCTAAAGGCGCTGCCTCAAGATAGGGCGCTGCTCGCTGATCGGCAGGAGCCAGCTGACATCGGCATCAGCGCGCAGGATGATTTGCTGCGCCTCTGCCTGCAGCTGCAAACGGATCAGGCGATAGTCACCTGAACGATAGGCAAGGCTGATGCCGTCATCCTCAAACAGCTCGAAGGCGCTTTCGCCTGTGCCGCTCGGTGGAAAGACATAAACACGCCGCTTGCCATCGCGTTCAGTCGGTACCAGTGCGCCTGCGCGCGCCAAAAGCGGCAAACGGTTGAGCGGCGCGTCCAATACCACTGTTTGACCGCCTGCATAGCGCTCGCCGCTGTGCCAATCGTACCATTCAGCGCCGCTAGGCAAGTACACTGCGCGCTGCCGTTCGCCTTCGCGGTAAACAGGTGCTACCAGCAGCCATGGGCCGACCATATACTCAAAAGACTGGTCGCGCGTGTTCGGATCATCCCAGAAGTGATATACAGTCGGTCGGATGACGGGCGCGCCTGTCTGCTCAGCTTCATAGAGCAGGCTGTAGAGGTACGGAATCAGCGCGTAGCGCAGCTTGAGCGCCTCGCACACTTCAGGCAAAACGGATTGGTGCATCCAAGGCGCTTCTTCGCAGGCGCGATACCAGGCGTTAATGGTGAAGCGCGGCGTGAACAGGCAACTTTGCACCCAGCGCAGGAAGAGCTCAGCGCCAGGCGGATCACCGGCGAAGCCGCCCACGTCGTGCCCGAAGTTGGCGAAACCGCTCAAGCTCAAGCCCATGCCCATTGGGATGTTGTACTGTAGGCTCTTCCAATCCGAGCGATTATCGCCCGTCCACGTCGCGGCATAGCGCTGCACGCCTGCCGCCGCTGAGCGCGACGTGACGAACGGACGCCGCGCGGGATAGTGCTCGCGCACTGCCTCAAAGCTAGCAAGCGCCATCAGCAGCGTTTGCACAGGGCGCAGCGCCATGAGCGGCACGTCCGCGCCGAAAGCATGACAACGCGCTAAGTCGTGCCTGATATTGTATTCGTTGTTGTCATTCCAGGGATAGTCCACGCCGTAGGCGAACAGCTCAGACTTCATCAAAGCCTTCCACCAGGCGATGGTGCGCGGATTGGTGAAGTCGAGATGCGCCGCTTCGCCGCCCCACCAGGGCGCCAGATCAGGCGCGTCTGAGTCGGCGCGGCGAATGAGCAGCCCTGCTTGGCTCGCTTCTGCGAAGCGCGGATGCGTCGTCAGGATGCCTGGCTTCACGTTCGCTGCCACGCTCAAATTGGCCGCTTTCAGCACGCTGATGAACGCCGCTGGATCGGGAATGCGATCCCGCGCCCAAGTGAAGACGTAGCGTTTCTGATCGGCGGCGCGCGTATAGCCTGAGCCTAAGCTGAAGCTGCTGCACGGCACGTCGTGAGCGCG
>RFIM01000049.1 GCA_003695215.1 Chloroflexota bacterium | reverse complement strand
TACATTCACGCCGACGCCGACCAATACACCTACATTCACGCCGACGCCGACCAATACACCTACATTCACGCCGACGCCGACCAACACGCCGACGTTCACACCGACGCCAAGCCGCAATCAGCGCCCTAGCAATCAAAAGCGCCCACTCAGCGACGTTGCCACTAGGATACGTGCTATCTTGGGCGACGATTGAGACACATAAGACGGAGATAAGTTTTTGAGCGCGATCGTGTGAAGGTGTGTAAACTATCGAAAAGCGAGTTTAGCGGAGCCTCATCTCATTGGTACGTAGACTTGCAGCAGCGTTCTGCCTGCTCACAGCCCTGGTCTTGATCGTCAGCGGCGCGCCGCTTGGCGTCTCTGCACAAGCGCCGAGCGGTGTCTCCTTGAGCGTGGAAGCTGGTTACGATGGCTATTTCCGCAGCGGCCACTGGACGCCGCTGCGCGTGACTGCCAGTAACAATGGCGCTGATATCCTCGGCACCTTGCGCGTGACCGCCTCGGATGCCATCAATCAGCCAACAGATGCTTATGCCATCACGCTCGACTTGCCACGCCAGTCCAGCAAGCAATTTTTTGTGTACATACCGCTCAGCGGGCAAACGCAACAAGTGCGCCTCGAGCTGCTCACAGCTGAGCGCGTGGTAGCCATGCTCACGCGCGACGTGCGCCCTGTGCGCGCGAACGACGTGCTTTTTGCCGTGATCACCGAATCGCCGCGCGGTGGCGTGGACTTGCGCAATTTCCGCAATGGCTTGGGCGATACTTTCCAAGCCAATTGGCGCGTGGAAAATGTGCCGCGCATTGGCGAGGCTCTGCGCGGGCTGGACGCGCTGATCCTGACCGACGCTGATACAGGCAACCTGAGCCTAGAGCAACGCCGCGCTATCGAGGATTGGGTGCTAGCCGGCGGGCACTTGATCGTGACGGGCGGCCCGAACTGGCAAAAGACACAAGTCGGCGTCACGTCACTCTTGCCGATGCAGCCAAGCGGCACCTTGACGCTGACATCCTTGCCAAGCGTGGCAGCTTTCGCAGGCGTTGCCGATTCGCTGACGACCTTCGATGGCAGCCCGATCATCGTGGCAAGTGGCGTGCTGCTGCCTGATGCCGAAGTGCTGATCGCTGAGAGCGGCACGCCGATCCTGGTGCGGCGCAAACTAGGCGGCGGCATGGTAGATTACCTGGCGCTCGATCCGAGCCTGGAGCCGTTCCAATCTTGGGCGAATCGCGGGCAGTTTTGGTTCACCTTGCTCACGACTGCTACAATGCGCCCGAGCTGGGCGAACGGCGTCGTCAACACAGAGCAGGCGATTGTAGCGGCTGATTTCATCAAAGGCTTGCGCCTGCCAGACGTGCTACAGCTCGGTTTGTTCCTGCTGGCTTACGTCGTGGTGATTGGGCCGCTCAATTATCTGATCTTGCGGCAGCTCAAGCGCCGCGAATGGGCGTGGTTCACTATACCGCTGATTGTGGTCGTCACGAGCGTGCTCTACTACGTCACAGGCTTCAGCCTGCGCGGCACGCAGGCGATCATCAATCGTATGGCTGTGGTGCAGGTCTGGCAGGGCAGCGAGCGTGCTCAGGTAGATGGCGTGGTAGGTGTCTTGGCGCCACGCCGCAGCGTCTACAGTTTGGCGGCCGCTGAAGGCATGACTTTGCGCACGCTGACCACAGAGGCGTTCGGGAACATCGGCTTGCCACGCAACTTGACCATTTATGAAGACGGCGCCTATGTGGCGCGCGATTTCCCGATTGAAGCAGGCACGACGCAAGCCTTCGCCCTCAGCGGTTACGTAGACGTCAAGCCGATTGAAGGCGAAGCGATCCTTCAGTTGACGGGCGGCGGCATTGTGCCCAACATTGACGGGCAGGCCGCCAATGTGCGCATTCAAGTGTCTCTCACCAACACCAGCGGCCTCACTCTGAACGATGCCGTGCTGTTAGCCGCTGGTGGCGCGCGTCCGCTTGGCACAGTGCGAGCAGGTCAGTCGCTCAGCGTACAACTGGATGTGAATCCGCGCCAATCGCCGCCAAGCAGCCTGCGCAGCGGCAACCTGATGAATTCATATACAGCGCGCAGCTCGCGCTTCAGCCCTGTGCGCGTTGGCACGGTCTTCGATATTATGGGGACGAACTACGGCTATGGGCAGACGTTTTACAGTGGGCGCGGTTTTGAGAACACGGACCTGCGCCGCGAGATGTGGCGCCGCCAAACCTTCCTTGAGGCGATGATCGCTGACGCTGAGCCGAGCGGCGGCCGCGGCACTGATGTCTACTTGGTTGGCTGGTCGGATGAGTCGCCCTTGGATGTGCGTTTGGACGGGGCCGCCTTCACCACGGAAGATACCACGCTCTACATCTTCCGCCTGCCCACGCGCGTACAGGCGCTCTCGAGCAATGGCGTGGTCGAACTGCCGAGCGCCTATTTGACTTGGACGACCACTGAGGCGAGTCCACGCCGCGATGCTACGCCTTACGAGCTGTTCATGCAGCCTGCCGAGACAGTCATCTTCCGCTACCTGCCAATGCCGCTGGTGCGCCTGCGCGAAGTGCAGGAAATTCGCTTGTTCGTCAAGCCTGGCAATAGCTACAGCGTCGGCAGAGGTCAGATTGCGCTCTGGGATTGGCAGGCAGCCGAATGGGTGCCGATCGACGTCAGCAATGTGACGGCGCGCATCGTGGATCGGGCTGCGCGCTTCATCGGGCCTGAGAACGCCGTTGAGATGCGCGTGAGCGTGCCGAACGACTCGGCGACTGTGCATTGGGAGCGCATTGACCTGACGCTGTACGGCCGCTTGCAAAATGCCATGCCATAAGAGTTGAGAGTTGCTGAGAGTGTGTTTATGTCCGAGCTTATGCCTGAGACGACTAGTGACGCGCCTGACAAGGTGCCAGTGACCAATGCGCTTAGCGTAGATGAAGCTGACTTGATCATTGAGACTCGCGGCTTGGTCAAGCGCTACGGCAAGCTGACCGCTATCAACGATCTCTCGCTGAGCGTGCCGCGTGGCGCCATCTACGGCTTTGTCGGTCCGAATGGCGCAGGCAAGACCAGCACGATGCGCATTTTGACCACGCTGATGCTGCCAACAGCTGGTCAGGCTTATGTGGCAGGCTATGAGGTGACCAAGAATCCGCGCTCGGTGCGGCGTGTGATTGGCTACATGCCTGATTATTTCGGCGTCTACGATGATATGAAGGTCTGGGAATATCTGGATTTTTTCGCAGCTTGCTACGAGATTCCCGAAGGGCAGCGCCCGCAGATGATCAACGATTTGCTGGAGCTGGTAGACCTGAAGCATCGGCGCGATGATATGGTAGATAAGCTCTCACGCGGTATGAAGCAGCGCCTATGCCTTGCGCGCACTCTGGTTCACGATCCACAGGTGCTGATTCTGGATGAGCCTGCCAGCGGCCTTGATCCGCGAGCGCGTGTTGAGATTCGCGAGCTGATGGTCGAGTTGGCGCGCATGGGCAAGACGATCTTCTTCTCCTCGCATATCTTGGCAGATGTGGCGGAGATTTGCACCCACATTGGCATCGTAGAGGCAGGGCAGATGGTGATGCAAGGCAGCATGGAATCGATTCGCCGTCAGCTCTCGCCACATCGCGAGGCCATTGTGACGCTGCTCGATCGGGCCGAAGATGCGCGGAGCGTCTTGAGCGGCGTGCAGGGCGTCTTGGCAGTTGCTGAGCTGCCTGATGAGGGCGGCCGCAAGCGCTTGCGCGTGACCTTTGAT
>RFIM01000048.1 GCA_003695215.1 Chloroflexota bacterium | reverse complement strand
TCAGGCGGAGGAGCCACTCCAAGGCTCAGCAAAAATCGGCCTGCCAGAGATAAATTGGAATGTCAGATAAACGGCTTTAGCGGTTGAAGCCGCGAGCCTTGGCTATGGCTGATCAACGCTGTGCTTCGCAAGCGTAATGAGACTTTCGCGCGCACAGCGTGTATAATCCTCACGGCATCCAGTAAGCTCTATAGCGCAGAAATCTTTGCTATGGCCTTTCAGCCTGCTCCTACATCTGAAGCTGCGTTGCGCCGCCGTTGGCTCGTCCCGCTTTTGGTCGCCTTGATCTTCGCCGTCGGCGCCTATTTCCGCTTCGTTGGGCAGAATTGGGACGATTTCACGCACTTGCATCCCGACGAGCGCTTCCTGACTCAAGTGGCCGAATCGATCAACGGGCGCCTGAATTTGAGCATCCCTGATCCAGCGGCGCGCGCCGAGCAATACGCCTTGTGCCGCGAGCGCTATCCCGAGCGAGATGGCATCGGTGATTTCTTCGATTCGCAATGCTCAAACTGGTATCCGAAGAACGTCGGCTTCGGTCTGTATGTCTATGGCGAGCTGCCGCTGTTTGTGGTGCGCATTGCCGCAGAAGTGACTCAGGCGATCCATTATGAGTTGGCGCGCCAAACGCCTGATACAAGCGATGACGTGATCGCGCTGGCATGGACGAGCTACAATGGCATCCATTTGGTCGGCCGCAGCGTCTCGGCGGTCGCCGATCTGCTCTCCTTGCTGATGGTGTTCGTGATCGGGCGCATGCTCTACAACAAATGGATCGGCGTGCTGGCAATGGCGCTCTACGCTGCGGCCGTCTTGCCGATTCAGCTCTCGCACTTTTGGACGGCGGATGCCTTCACAACTTTGCCCGTCTTGATCGCCGTATTCTTTGCCATACGCTTCATGCGCCGCGCGCAGCTGCTGGATGCAGTCGGTTTTGGCATCGGCATGGGCATGGCGATCGCTAGCCGCATCAATGTGGCGCCGCTGTTCGGCGTTTTTGTGGTAGCAGCGCTTGTCTACGCCATGCCTGCCTTTGGCAAGCGCATTGCACGCCTTGAGCGCAGCTCTCTAGTGCAGCGGGCGCTCACGGGCATTTTAGTAGCGCTGATCGCCACGCTAGTGGTCTTTCGCTTCACTAATCCACACGCTTTCACAGGCGGGCCTGGACTACTGGGCGTCTTCAACCTTCTGCCCTATCGTCCATTCTTGGACGATCTGGCACAGGCGCAATATTTGACTAGCGGCAAGGCCGATTTTCCGCCGAATCATCAATGGGCGAGCCGAACGCCGTTCATATTCGCCGCCCAGAACATCATCCTCTGGGGCATGGGCGTGCCGCTTGGCGTGGCGGGCTGGCTAGGCTTGGCGTGGGCGCTCTGGCAGATACTGCGCGCGCGGCACGGCTGGACACGCCACGTGTTGATCGCGGCGTGGTTAGTCGCCTATTTTGCCTTCGTGGGCAGGCTTTGGGTGATGACCATGCGCTATTACATGCCGCTCTATCCATTCTTGTGCCTGATGGCGGCATGGGCGCTGTGGGAACTGGCTGAGCGCGGGCAACGCACCTTGCGGGAGCATCCTGGCGGCCTGGCGCGCTTCGCCTATCGCATGCGCCTCGCCTTGCTGATCTTTGTGGTCGCTTTCACATACCTATGGGCAGGCGCTTTCACCAACATCTACCGACGACAGCTGACGCGTGTGGAAGCCTCTCATTGGATTTACCGCAACGTGCCCTCAGCGCTCTCAGTGAGCCTGCAGACTGACAATGGCGAGACTTACCTGCTCAACACGCCGATCAGCACGCCTTCAATCAGCGCCAGCCTGAATCGCTACACACAGGGCGCGCGCTTTGCCACGCCTTTGCCGCCGCTCGACGAGCCTGCCCGCGTCGACCGCTTGATCGTCAACCGACTCTACAGCGCGCCGAGCGATGCCCAGCTCAAGACGTTTTGGGCAGCGTTGGCGTTGGATGCGGCCGGTCTGCAAGTCCTCGGCGTCGCTAGCCTGCGCGATACGTTCACTGCCGCTGAAGGCCTGGGCGCTAGCTATACGCTGACCTTCGAGAGGCCGATTGACCTACAGCCGAATACCAGCTACTACTTGCTGACGTGGAGCGACGGCGCACTCTCGACCGTGCGGCTGAGCCTGAACGAGAACGATTTCACACTAGCCGATGGCGAGCACGTCATCGCTAACTTGCAGCTCTCGGCTTTTGACAACAACCTCGCCTTGATCGGCGAGCAAGCCAGCACCCTGATCAGCAGCAATGCGGCGCAAGCCAACTTCACCGCGCCGCTCTCAGGCACGATTCGCAGCGTTGAGCTAGCGCATGTCCTGAATCCACTCGAGGATGGGCGCGCCATTGCGCTGCGCGCTGCTATCCTAGACGCGGTCAGCGGTGCAGTGCTAGGCGAAGGCACTTTGCGCGCTGTTTTCGATAGCGTCACTTACTCGCCTTATGGCAGGTCGGCGCGCATTGCATTGGATCGGCCGATCACAGTCAGCGCTGAGCAGCAGCTGCGCATTCAAATCAGCACATTAGATGGCAGCTTAGCGCGGTTGACGGGCAGCGTGATCGCCACAGAAGGGCCATGGGACGATCCTGTGCCGCAAAAGGTGTGCGCCTTGCCGCTCCAGGTGCCGCTGCCACAGCCGCCTGGCTTGCGCACGCTGGCTGATTGCCGCGGCATCGATCCGTGGGGAACCTACTATCGCGGCGTCGAGCTGTACATGGCCATGGAAGATGATGCACAGAAGCGCGAGGTGCTGCAAAAGACGCTCGATGAGGCTGATTACATCACTATCAGCAGCAATCGCTTCTACGATTCGCTCTCGCGCCTTCCCACGCGCTTCCCGATGAGCATCGCCTTTTATGATGCGCTCTTCAAAGGCGACCTGGGCTACGATCTTATCGCCGTTTTCAACAATTCGTTCGCGATCTTCGGCATCCCGATCTCAGATCAGCACCTGCCCTTTTACGAGAGTCCTGCTTGGCTGAATGAATTCGAGGCGGAGGAAGCCTTCCACGTCTACGATCATCCAGCAGTGCTGATCTTCAAGAAGAATCCTGAGCGCTACGCCTCAGAGCGCGTGGCTGCTGTGCTGAACAGCGTGCCACTGGCTAGCAATCCGACTTTCCAGCTGGAAGATGCCACGATTGTCAATGTGATTCGTTGGGGCGCCTACGAAGCCAGCCAGGCGCCAACGGCTTTCATGATGCCTGCCGATCTGCGCCATGCACAGGAATCAGGCGGCACTTGGTCAGAGCTATTCCATCGCCAAGCGCTCATCAACAGCTCACCAGTGGCGAGTGTCGTCTTGTGGTGGCTGACGATCATGGCGTTCGGCTGGG
This sequence comes from Chloroflexota bacterium, assembly GCA_003695215.1. Taxonomy (GTDB): domain Bacteria; phylum Chloroflexota; class Anaerolineae; order Aggregatilineales; family UBA2796; genus CP2-2F. Next base: position 5,638 of record RFIM01000048.1, on the reverse strand, counting down.
CAGTGGCGCCGTTGCTCTTTGTGCTATTGCCCGCCTTGCCCGATCGCGGCTATCCGATGGCGAAGATCGCGGGCTTGTTGATCGTGGCATGGCTGGCATGGGCAGGCGGCACGCTGCGCTTGCCGCTATGGACGAGCGGCGGCTTGCTGCTATTGCTGATCGGCGTGGCGCTGCTCAGCGGATACAGCGCCTGGCGGCGGCGCGCCGAGCTCGGCGCGTGGCTGCGCCTGAATTGGCGCTACTTGCTGATCGTCGAGGCGATCACAGCGGCGCTCTTCGTCGCTTTCGTCTTCGTGCGGCTCGGAAACCCTGATCTATGGGCCCAGACGCTTGGCGGCGAGAAGCCGATGAACTTCGCCTATTTCAATGCCGTGCTGCGCTCGAGCGTCTTCCCGCCCTACGATCCGTGGTACGCAGGCGGCTACCTGAACTACTACTATTTCGGCTATGTGCTAGTCGGCGCGCCAACTAAGCTGCTGGGCATGATGCCGAATATCGCCTACAACGTGATTGTGCCGACGCTTTTCGCGCTGACGGGCATTGGCGCCTTCTCGCTCGCCTTCAACGTTGCCGCGGCGCGTTGGCGCTTTCCGCGCCCAGAGGGCTCAGCCGTGCGCAGCGCGCCTTTGGGCCAGCGCCTGCAGCATGCCCTGCGCACGCCATCTGCTAGCCCATATCTGGCAGGCACATTGGCGCTGCTGCTATGCGTGGTGCTGGGCAACTTGGACACACCGCGCGTCTTCCTGACGGGCGTACAGCGCGCCGGCGGCTGCGCAGGCACAGCCGATCTGTACCTGTGGAAGATCGATCAATTCGTGGCGCAAAATGGCAGGCAACCGACGCCTGAGGAATCGGCTGACTTACTGATCGCCTCGCAGAATCCAAGCTTGGTCGACCAGACGCTGTTCAGCTTCTACAACTTTGGGCGTGCAGTGGATTGCTTTGGGCGCGGCATTGGGCAGCTGATGCAAGGCGCAATTCTGCCCATTGGGCCTGAGCGCTGGTACTGGGGTCCGCGCAGCGTGGTCGGCGAGTTGCCCAATAACAGCAACGAGATCAACGAGTTTCCATACTTCACCTTCGTCTTCGGCGATCTGCACGCCCACATGATCGCCTTGCCGATCACTTTTCTTGCCCTGACGTGGCTGCTGAGCGAAGTTTTTGCCAGCGGTAGGCTGCGGCGCGGCACATGGATTGTCATCGCCGCGACGGCGCTAGGCGGCTTGAGCATCGGTATCCTGCGCGCTACCAACACTTGGGATTGGATCACCTACTTGCTGCTGGGCATGGTCGGCTTGCCCTTCGCCATTCTGATGCGCCGCGATAAGCTGACGCGCGCCAATTTGACAGCGTGGATCGCGCAAGTGGCATGGCTATTCATCGCCCAGTGGCTGGCGGCGCTGCCATTCATGGCGTTCCACGCCACGTCCTACAGCTCAGTCAAGGCGTTTTTGGGCAATAAGACGCCGATCTGGGCCTTCTTCACCATGCATGGCACATTCCTGTTCGTGGCGATCTCGCTTTTGGTCTGGCAGACAGCACGGCTATTGCGCGCCATTTATCTGCGCGATCTAACGGGCAAATTTTTGCCCTTCGCGCTGATCGTCAGCGGCATTGTGGCAGTGCTGCTAATCGGGCTGTTCATGGCGATCATGCCGCTGCGCATCGCGCTGATTGATATGCCGATTCCGTTAGCGCTGCTGCTGGTGCCGCTGATCGCGTGGTCAGTCGCGCTGTTCTTTGTGCCAAACCAAACACGCGAGTGGCAAGTGGTCTATGTGCTGATTGGCGCGGCGCTCGCCATAGCGCTCGGCGTGGAGATCGTAGTGCTAGATGGCGATATCGGGCGTCAAAACACGTTCTTCAAGTTCTACATGCAGGTTTGGATGCTGCTGAGCGTGGCGAGCGGAATTGGTTTGGCGTGGTTGCTGCAATCGGCCTGGCAGTGGCGCACGGCAGTGCGCAGCGCGTGGCTATTCACAGCGGCGCTCCTGCTGAGCATTGCGGCGCTGTTCCCGATCATGGCTACGCAAGGCAAAAACGCCATGCGCATGGCGCCGGAAGCGCCGCGCACGCTGAACGGCAACGATTATATGGCCTATGCCGTTTACTACGAAGGCAGCCAACCTGTGCCGCTCCAGCGCGATTTGGCGATGATCGAATGGCTGCGCGATAACGTGAAAGGCACGCCAACGATCGTGGAAGCGCACCAATATCCTTCTGAGTATAAGTACAATAGCCGCATCGCCATCAACACAGGCCTGCCGACGATTCTCGGCTGGCGCTTCCATCAGCAGCAGCAGCGCACACTCGATCCGCTGCCGAATTTTGTGATTCAGCGCCAAGCCAACGTGACGGCGCTTTATAACACTACAGATATCGGCACGGCCTGGCAACTGCTGCGCTTCTACAAGGTGCGCTACATCATCGTCGGCGAGCTAGAACGCATCACTTATCGCGAGAGCGGTTTGGCTAAGTTCGAAGCCATGGTCGGGCTAGGCTTGCTGGAAGTCGTGTACGATCGCGATGGCGATAAGATATACCGCGTGATTGAAGAGGCGCAATATACACCGCGTGTGGTAGGGATGCGCTAAGCGGGAAAAGGCAATGAACTATCCATCAGAAATTCCGAGAAGGCGTGCGGCATGATTCTAGATTGGCTGATCTCAGAAGGCTGGGCACTGATCAGCTGGTGGCTGATCAGCCTGGCTGCGGCATGGATCGTCTTACCATTATGCCTGCGGCTATGCCATGCGCTGCCATCGCGTGGTTATGCTGTAGCGCGCGCTGCAGGTATCCTACTGATCGGCTATTTATTCTGGCTGCTGAACAACTTAGGCCTCTTGCGGAACACAAGCGGCGATACGCTCCTGGCAGCGCTGATAGTGCTTGCGCTCAGCCTGATGGCGTACTTCACTTGGCGCGAGCGGCCTGCCTTCAGCGGCTTTTTGCGCCAAAATGCGCCGCTAATCGGCGCTGTGGAAGCGCTGTTTCTCATCCTGTTCGTCGGCTGGGCGCTAGTGCGCGCTTTGAATCCTGATCTGACGGCGACCGAGAAGCCAATGGAGATGGCTTTCCTGAGCGCTGTGCGTCGCAGCGCACAATTTCCGCCACACGATCCATGGCTCTCAGGCTACGCGATCAGCTACTATCACTTTGGCTACATCCTGATCGGCACGATCGCCAATTTGAGCGCGGTCACGAACGGCATGGCGTTCAATCTCGGCATCGCCTTGCTCTTCGCACTGACGGGCATCGGCGCGTTCGGCGTCGCCTACGATTTGGTTGCGGCACGGCGTGCGCCAATGCGCGCGCGGCTCGCTGTTGGCAGTTTAGCGATCCTGCTGAGCATTGTGATGGGCAATCTCGGCACGGCGATCGTTGAGATTCCTTTCCAAACGCGGATCGCGCCGCCTGGATATCTGGCTTGGATGAACCTAGAAGAGCGCGACTCATACGCAGTTGGCTGCCCGCCGAGCGGCAATGCCGAGCCGAGCAACTGGTGCTTCTGGTGGTGGTTCCGCTATAGCCGCGTCGTGCGCGATCTCGACCTGAGCGGGCGGCCGCTTGCCATTCAGCCGATCACTGAGATGCCGATTTTCAGCTACGTGCTGGCAGATTTGCATCCGCACGTGCTATCCATGCCTTTTGTGATGTTGACGCTCGCCTTAGCGCTCAATTTGGTTCTCGGCAAGCGTCAGTTGCAAGGCTGGGAACTTGTGCTGTACGGCGTCTATGTGGGCGGCATGATTTTCTTGAACTCTTGGGACGCCATCTTCATCGCCTTCATCATCGGCGCTGAGGCCTTGCGGCGCCTGATCGCCAATGGCACAGGCGGCTATATATGGCAAGATTGGCTTGGCATAGCAGGCTTCGCTGCGGCGATCATCGGCCTGACGGCACTGCTGTACCTGCCCTTTTTCATTGGTTTTCGCTCGCAAGCTGGTGGCTTCCTGCCGAACGTGCTATGGCCGACGCAATTTCAGCAGTTTTTCCTGCAATTCGGGCCGTTCTTGCTGATCTTCGCCGCGTACCTGTGGCTTGAGCGGCGGCGCGCAGGCGCGACCTTCAACTTGCGCTTGGCGGCCCAGATCCTCGGCGGTGCTATCGCTGTGAGCGTCGCTGCGCTGATCGGCTTGGGCATCCTAGCCTGGACGCGCGATGACGTGCGCTTCGCTGTCTTCCAAGTGCTGGACGAGAGCGGTGGCTTGATAGGCGCCTTGCCTGCGCTCTTGGTGCGGCGCTTGCACGGCTTGCTGACTCACGCCGCGCTGCTTGCGCTGATCGGCGTTGTGATCGCGCGGCTCTTCGCGCGCGAGCCGCGCCGCGCCGACGGCACGCCTGAGGTCGCGCGCGCTGTGATCAACTATGCGCCTGCCAGCGGCTTTGCGCTCTTCCTGATTGGCGTTGGCGCTGTGCTGAGCCTTGCGCCTGATTTCATCTACTTGCGCGATGGCTTTGGCGTGCGCATCAACACGATCTTCAAGCTGTGGTACCAGGCCTGGCTCTTGTGGAGCGTTGCAGCGGCTTACGCGCTCTGGTAGCTCTTGGCAGAGCGCGCTGAGGCTGAGATGCGCGCAGGCGTCCGCACGGCTTTCGCTGTCGGAATCGCGCTCAGCATTGCGCTCGGTATGATCTATCCCGTCTATGCGATCACATCGCGCGCGCTAGGCGAGAGCGGCAGGCTGCGCGGCAATGTGCAAGACCTAACGCTTGACGGCGCGCTGAGCATGGCGCAAGGGTTGGATGAGTATCGAGCCATTCAGTGCCTTGCGCGCCTTGCCACAGCCGATCATGATGTAGTCGCCGAGGCGACACGCGAACGGCTCGCCTATCGCGGCGATTACGGGCGCGTCAGCGCGCTGACGGGCATTCCGACGCTGCTGGGCTGGGATAACCATCAAGGGCAATGGCGCGGCAATACCTTTCCGCAAGCCAATACGCTGACCTATGTGGCCAATGGCGAGATGCGTATAGAGACGCGCGCACAGGCCATTGCCACGCTTTATAACAGCGCCGATCCAAGCGATGCGCTCGGCGTGATCGAACGCTATGGCATCACCTACATCTTCGTCGGCTTGACGGAACGCCGCGATTTCTCTGCAGAAGGCTTGGCAAAATTCGATCTGCTGCCGCCCGTCTGTGAGTACGGCAATGTGCGCGTCTACAGCGCCGACTCGTTCAAAGCGCTGCTGGCAGCGCGCCCAAACTAGTGTGGAGAGAGCACAAAGCGATGGAAGCGCTTGACCTTGAACAAGTTCGGACAGAAGCTCAAGCGGCGCCGCCTGAACAAGGCATAGGCGGCCGTTTTCAAATTGCGCTCTCGCTAGAGGCGATCTGCTATATCGCGATCGTCTTGTTTGCGGCGATCATCCGCTTGCCCGAGCTGGACCTGATTCCGCTCAAGGCAGCTGAGGCGACCGAAGCGCTCGCCGCTTGGCATGCTATCAATCCCAATGCAGTTGGCGAGGCGCCGCGCTCAGTTCAGCCGCTCGGCTTCAGCGTCAATGCCTTGCTGATGAGCCTGGGCGGCACTGAGAACGCTATTGTGCGGGCAGGCACGCTGATTGCCAGCATGGCCGTCATTTTCATGCCGCTGGCTTTCAGGCGTTGGCTGGGCGCAGCCTATACAGTGATC
>RFIM01000047.1 GCA_003695215.1 Chloroflexota bacterium | reverse complement strand
TTTGGCGGCGGCTCGATGTAAGGCATATCGCGATCGGCGCGTTCGATCAGCTTGTCCAGCTCGCCGCGATCCAGCCAAATGCCGCGGCACTTTGGGCAATAGTCAATCTCAACGCCTGAGCGTTCTGCCAGGCGCAGTTCAACTGTCACACAGACAGGGCATTGCATCTCAGTCACTCCTGCACATTTCCGAGTATTCTCAGATTCTACGAGAATGCCTTGAAGGCGGTATCCTAAAAATGAGGGCTAGTTGTGCGCGTCAGGCCTTGGCGGCCGATCTTTCAAGGAAAATTGAACGAATCGCGTGCATTTTTAACGCAAATTGCTATACTTTCTAAAGACCGTTGAAAACTTCCGTATAGATCGTGTTCCCTAAGGCTAGGGAGGCAACCTCACTTTATGACTTCCTTGGTTCTCACTATCACAGAAACGCTGCGCTATCGCGGCAAGCTTGGCCAGTGGGCATGGGTGCTACATCGGGTCTCGGGCTTTGGCACGCTCGTATTCCTGATCATGCACGTCATCGATACATCGTGGGCCACTTTCTACCCTGAGCTTTATGCAAAGGCCGTGGATGCCTACAAGACGCCGCTCTTCACGGCAGGCGAGTTTGCGCTGGTAGCGCTGGTGATCTACCACGCTTTGAACGGCTTCCGCATTGCGCTCTTCGATTACCGCCCGCAGTGGTGGCGACGGCAGGCCGATGCGGCTAAGCTAGTTTTGCTGGGCACGTTGGTCTTGCTGGTGCCTGCCTTTTTCATCATGGCAGGGCATGTGGTCAGCTACTACAACGAGCGCGTCAGCGTCTTCGATCTGGGCTTGGAGAAGGTCATCGAGGCGACAGCGCCCTTCGCCATCGGCACAGTGGTAGTGATCGGCTTGGCGCTTGTGGTCTCAGCAGGCGCATCGTTCATCCCAAGCCTGAACGCGCCCAAAAAGCAGCTGAAGGGCAGCAAAATGGAGACCTTCATGTGGTCGTTCATGCGCATCAGCGGCGTGCTGATCATTCCGCTGGTCTTCGGCCACTTGGCGATGATGCACTTGATTCAGGGCGTCTTTGACCTGACGCGCGTTGGGCATGTGCCCGTCTTCACCAACCTAGGGCCGAACATGGAGGCCACGCTGACAGCGGTCAATTTTGTGCGCCTGCGCTGGGATACAATGCTGGCAGGCGTTTACATTTGGCGCATTTACGATATCCTGCTGCTGTTCTTGGTCGTGCTGCACGGCTTCAACGGCCTACGCTACATCATCAATGACTACATTCACAATCGTGTGGTCAACCGTGCGTTGCGCTTGGCCTCATTTGGCACGATGATCGGTGTGTTGGTGGTCGGCGCGCTGGCAATTTTACAGAGCGTGCCTGCAACAACGGCTGAAATGCTCAGCCAGACTTCGCAGGTGCTTATTGAGACGAACGTGAATCTCCTTGTACGTTAACGTGAACGTCGGAATGTGAAGGGTAGTATGCAGACACATCAATTCGATACGATCATTTTAGGCGCAGGCGGCGCGGGCTTGATGGCTGCCTTGTACGCCTCGCGCAGCGTCAGCGTGGCTGTGATCAGCAAGCTGTATCCAACGCGCTCGCACACGGGCGCGGCACTGGGCGGCATTGGCGCGGCGCTGGGCAACGAGGAGGAAGATCACTGGGAATGGCACGCCTTCGATACCGTTAAGGGCGGCGATTACCTGACCGATCAGGATGCTGCCGAAATTTTGGCGCGGGAAGCCATTGACGCTGTGATCGAGCTAGAGCACATGGGCTTGCCCTTTGATCGCACCAAGGAAGGCAAAATCGCTCAGCGCCGTTTTGGCGGCCATACCAACAATGTGACGGGCAAGCCTGTGCGCCGCGCCTGCCATGCCGCTGATCGCACAGGTCATATGATCCTGCAGACGCTCTACCAACAGTGCATCAAGAACAACGTGACCTTCTTTGATGAGTTCCACGTAGTTGACTTGATCATGAATGGCGATCGACCTGCTGGCGCAGTGGCAGTGTGCCTGCGCGATGGATCGCTGCACTTGTTCCATGCCAAAGCGATTGTTTTCGCTACAGGCGGCTGGGGCAAATGCTGGGAAGTGACCAGCAACGCGCACAGCATGACGGGCGATGGCGCTGCCATTGCTTTCCGCAACGGCATCCCGCTCGAGGACATGGAGTTCTTCCAGTTTCATCCGACGGGCTTGTATCCGACGGGCTTTTTGATCACTGAGGGCGTGCGCGGCGAAGGCGGCGTGTTGATCAACGGGCGTGGCGAGCGCTTTATGGAGCGCTACGCGCCGAAGGTCAAGGATTTGGCAAGCCGCGACGTGATCTCGCGCGCTATTGCCATCGAGCTGCGCGAAGGGCGCGGCATCAAGGGCAAGCGCTACCTGCACCTTGACTTGACGCCTGAGACCGTGCGCCGCTACAAGGCAGAAGCCGGCGAAAATGCCGATTACTACACGCCGCAGTATATCGAGACCAAGCTGGCAGAGACCTGCGATCAAGGGCGCACCTACGCAGGCATCGATCCTGTCACCGAGCCGTTGCCCATCCAGCCAACGGCGCATTACGCCATGGGCGGCATCCCGACGAATGTGAACGCCGAGGTGATCGCCGATAGCACCAATCGCGTCATCCCTGGCTTGTACGCCGCAGGCGAGTGCGCTTGCGTCAGCGTGCATGGCGCCAATCGGCTCGGCACCAACTCACTAGTAGACCTGATCGTTTTCGGTCGGCGTGCAGGCCTGCGTGCCGCTGAGTATGCGCGTGGCGCCGCTTTTGTGCCCATGCCTAGCGATGCCGCTCGTCGCATCGAGAGCGAATTGAACCGCATTCGGACTGCTAACGGCAGCACTAAACCTTACGTCCTGCGCAAGAAGATGCAATCCGCTATGCAGGACTTTGTCGGCGTTTTCCGCAATGGCAAAGACATGCAGAAGGCGCTGGATATCATCCGCGAGCTGCGCCGCGAATTTGCCACTAACATTCGCATCGATGATCGCGGGCATACCTTCAACACTGACGTGCTGGAGACGTGGGAACTGGGCTGCTTGCTGGAGTTGGCCGAAGTGACCGCCTTCTCAGCCTTGAATCGGACTGAGAGCCGCGGCGCGCACGCCCGCGAGGACTACGAGAAACGCGACGATCAAAATTGGCTCAAGCACACTATGGTTTACCGTGAAGGCGAGGAAGGCCTGCGCGTAGACTACAAGCCTGTCGTCATTACCCAGTACCAGCCCAAAGAACGCGTCTACTGATCCCTGAAGCCAGGTGAGCCAGGCATTAGCCTTGCTCACCACATTTTGAGAAGGACTGAATCGCCGTGAAAGCCACAATTCGCATTCGTCGCTTCAACCCTGAGAAAGATAAGAAGCCGTACTGGGCGACCTACACGCTTGAAGACTGCGAGCCGACTAATCGCGTCTTAGAATTGCTGCATCGCATCAAATGGGAACAGGACGGCACGCTCACCTTGCGCCGCTCATGCGCACAAGGCATTTGCGGCTCGGACGCCATGCGCATCAATGGGCGCAATCGGCTGGCTTGCAAAGTCTTGCTGCAAGAGTTCGGCGAGAATCCGAAGATACAGGTCGAGCCGATTCTTGGCTTGCCCGTGATCAAGGATTTGGTCGTGGACATGGAGCCGTTCTTCGCGCATTATCGCGCAGTGATGCCATACTTGGTCAACGAGACGCCCCCGCCCGTCGGGCCTGATGGCAAGCCGCGTGAACGCCTGCAGAGCGTTGAGGCCCGAGAACGCTTTGATGACACTACCAAGTGCATTCTGTGCGCCGCCTGCACTACCAGCTGTCCTAGCTTTTGGGCGAATGGCGCTTACGTTGGGCCCGCTGCCATTGTGCAGGCGCATCGCTTCATCTTCGACGACCGCGATCAGCTCTTGAAAGAGCGCCTTGACGTCCTCGCCGATCCTGATGGCGTCTGGCGCTGCCGCACAATTTACAACTGCACGCCTGCTTGCCCGCGTGGCATCGAAGTCACTCGCGCCATTGGCGAGGTGAAGAAAGCCATCCAAGCAGGCAAGCGCGACTTCTAGCTCAGCCCTTATGCCAGGCAGATGGCCCTTGCGCTGCGCTCTCTGCCTGGCTGCACTAGGAAGGCTCGCAATGGGCGATCCGCTTGGCGCAATCATCGCTGCAGAGCGCAGCGCGCTCGGCGAGCCTTTGCCGCCAGAGGCGTTATGTAGCCAAGTGAAGCGCGTGGCGCTCTTCACAGAGGCGTTCCTACCTAAAGTCGATGGCGTCTCACGGACGGCGCTGCTGACCATACACCACTTACAACGCAGTGGGCGCGATCTGATCGTCTTCGCGCCCAAGCCTGCGCCACAACATATTGAAGGCACGCCGATCTACAGCGTGCCTTCGCTTTGGCTGCCAAGCTACCCTGAGACTCGCGTTGCCTTGCTGTGGTTGCCGCTGCTGAGACGCTTGCGGCATTTCAAGCCCGATCTGATCCACTTATTCAGCCCGTTCACATTGGGAATGCTCGGTATGCTAGGCAGCGCGGCACTCAATGTGCCTGTCGTGGCGAACTATCAGACCGATCTGCCTGGCTATGCCCACAGCTATGGCGCGCCGCACTTTGCGCCGCTCTTCAAGGCAATTTTGCGCTTCATTCACAACGGCTGCACGCTCACCTTAGCGCCGACGCCGATTGTCGTGGCACAGCTACGCCGCTGGCGCTTCAAGCGCTTGCGCCTATGGGGGCGCGGCGTGGATACAACGCGCTTCACGCCTGCGCGGCGCTCAGCTGAGTGGCAGGCACGCCTGCGCAATGGGCGCGATCAGGCACTTGGCGTGGCGCTCTATGTTGGGCGCATGGCACGTGAGAAGCATCTGGAGACGCTCAGCGATCTAGCAGGCGATCCGTCTATTGCCCTGACCTTGATCGGGAATGGCGAATACTTGCCGCAAGTGCAACACGCGCTCTGCAGCAACGGCCGATCGGCGCACTTCATCGG
>RFIM01000046.1 GCA_003695215.1 Chloroflexota bacterium | reverse complement strand
CTGCTGTGGCAATGGGCTGTTCAGCGCAAACCGACTGGGCGCATCATCCGTCTGCTCAACGGGCACAACGGCGTCAGCGCCTTCGGGCAGCGGCGCGCCCGTCATGATGCGCATCGCCGTGTGTGCAGGCAAGGGCCGCTCAGGAAAACTGCCTGCTGGAATATCGCCGCTGACGGGCAAGCACACGGGCTGCTCAGCGCTAGCTGCAGCGATATCAGCGGCGCGCACGGCATAGCCGTCAAGTCCGCTGTTTGCGAAAGGTGGCAGATCGTAGGCCGCCTGAATCGGCTCCGCCAAAATGCGCCCAAAGGCTTCTTCCAAGTGGACGTATTCCTTCGGCAAAGGCGCAAAATGCTTCAAAATGCGCTCAAGGGCTTCATCAACGCTGTACAATAGCTGCTCCTGCGCGAATTGACCTGATGCTGTGATTATAGCGCGCACGGGCATGCCCTGCCTTAAGAAAGGCCTAACGTATGCGCCGCGTCGGTCGGATGATGCCGAGCCAGACGGCCGCGCCCATCATGCTGAAGGCGATCGCAATCCACACGATCAGCCAGAAGTTGACGGGCAGGTTAGTCAGCTTGGCCAGCGCCAAGGCGTCGTTCGGCACATTGCCGAGCACGGCAGATTGATTGTTCCATAAGGAGAGGATGTCGTTGAGCGCGTTGAAGCCGACGATCAGCGCCAAGGCATTCAGCAAAAAGAGAATCAGCGGACGCGAAGCCAGCACGGCAAGCGCGAAGAGCGCTGTGCCGCTGATCACGCCTGTCAGCAGCGCCACATTATCGCGCACCATCACAAAGGTCAGTGCCAAGGCGCCTATCGCAGCGATGCGCAGGATGATCTGCAGCTGATTCTGACTCTCATGCAATGTGGCACCTGCTGACCATAAGGCGATGGTCAAGCCGATGCCGCCGATCAGCAGCGCGCCTTCGCTGCCCGTGAAGAGCAACGCGCAGCCGATGAAGAACAAGCCTGCTAGCACTGCTACCAAACGCACGCTGCGCACCCGATTGGCCGCGTAGAGCAAAACCGCGCCGAAAAGCGCCGCGCCCAGGTAGCCCATCTGCGTGATCAAGAAGCGATTGCCGCCTGCTGTGGTCGCCAAGCCCGCGCCGTTCGCGAAGACGCGGAACTCAAGGAAGCGTCCGCCTGTGAGCAGCGCCGTGAGCCCATGCCCTGCCTCATGCACGAAGGTCACTATCAGCCGAAAAGGGTAGAGCAAACTGCTGACCGTCTGGTTGTGCGGCGCGATCTGCCACAGCAAGAAAATGAGCGCGAACGCGCCGAGCGAGCTGAACAGAATTTGGCGCCGCAAGCGCGCTTCATCGCCGAAAGTTCCTGGAATGCCGTAGTCGTTCATCCGCCTTATGCCTTTGCAGTCTCCTGCCTTGCTTGCATACAATTGCAGTCAGTTACTTTTGACTCTAACACGGCTCACCGCTGTGAAGGAACGCCTCATGCCTAGATCAGACTCGTCCGCTGAACCTTTGCGCTTTGGCACAGTCGGCGCACCGCAGACCACGCCGAAGCCTGGTGGCACGCCGCTCGCTATCGCGCACAGCCGTGCGCTCGGCTTAGATCACCTTGAGATCGCCTGGGTGCAAAGCGTGCGCGTCACTGATGAAGCCTGCGCTGCCATCAAAGCTGCTGCTGAGCAATATAACATCACCCTCAGCGTTCATGCGCCTTATTTCATCAACTTGAACAGCCAAACTGCCGAGCTGATGCGCAAGAGCGACGAGAGGCTCTTGGCAGCGGCGCGCAAAGGCTTTTTGGCAGGCGCCCGCGATATCGTCTTTCATCCTGCCTCTTATCACAATCAGCCGCCTGAAAAAGTTTACGAGCGCGTGCGCGAAAAGTTGCTGGAGCTGACTGCGATCCTGCGCGCCGAAGGTGTGACGGTCACTTTGCGCCCTGAGACCATGGGCAAGCCTGCTATGTTCGGCACATTGGATGAGATCATCCAGCTCAGCCGCGATGTCGAAGGCGTTCTGCCTGCTATTGACTTCGCGCATTTGCACGCTCGCGATGGCAAGCACAACACGTATGTGGAATTCCGCGCCATGCTCAAAGCTATCGAAGATGGGCTGGGCAGGCGCGGCCTGGAAACTTTACACGTGCATCTGAGCGGCATCGACTACGGCCCGAAGGGCGAGCGCCAACATATTCCGCTGAACGAGGCCGATTTCGCTTACCGCGAGCTGCTGCAGGCGCTAATTGACGTGGAAGCGCGTGGCACAGTCGGCGTTGAAGCACCTGAGCCATTCCACGTAGCTGATGCGCTCACGCTCCAGGCGACCTATCGGCGCCTGCGCGCCATTCACGAAGGCACGGTCATCGAGGCGCTTGAGGACGAGTCGTAACGCACAAGCGCCACTGCCGCGCTCCTGGCCTTTAGCCTGCCATAACGCATGGCCGCTCTGCAGAGCCTATTGCTCTGAAAAAAATATGCTATCGCACAGGCTTGCGTTATAATTCTGCGCTGAGCGACCGATCCATGGTTTGAGTGGAGCCGAAAAGCATGAGTGTCAGTCTGCCTGCTTTTGGCAATTCTGAGGTGACCAAGCGCGCTGCCACATCTACAGCGGCGCAGGGCTTCATGCTCGCCAACAACTTTGCGGCAAGCCTTGCTTTGCTGGTGGCGCTCAGCGTGACGGTCTTAGGCCTGGTATGGTCAGTTCAGTGGTACAATCAGCCGTTCATCGGCGCTTTCCTTTATCCAACAGGCACGTTCATCGGCTCACGGCCGTTGGCCGGCGGCGAGTGGACTGCGCTGAAAGCGGGCGTGCGCAGCGGCGATAGGCTGATCAGCCTGGATGACTGCCCTGTGGCGGGCGATGCGCCTGGGCAGGCCTTGAACGCTTGCCTAGCCGAGCTGCCCTTCGGTCATGTGGCGCGTCTACGCATCCAGCGCGAGATAGCTGTTGGCAGCGCTTTGCCTGCGGCCTGCACTGAGCTCAGCAGCGGCCTGGCCGAGTGTCTTTTCGAAGTACGCCTTGAGCGCTTGCCTTTAGCCGATTGGATCGGCTACTGGGGCATCGGCTTTTTGGTGACGCTCTGCTTGGTAGCGCTCGGCGTGTGGCTATGGCTCACGCAGCGCCATGTCGAGCCGATCCGCGCCTTGATTATCATCTTGGCAAGCGGCGCTATACTGGCTGTGGCGCGCTTTGAGATCAGCAGCACTTATCGGCTCACGTTTGCCTTGCAGGCATTGCTGATTTTGCTCAGCTTCATGCTCTTCCAATTCGGCCTGCTCTTCCCCTTCCCATTGATCCCACAGCGCCGCCGCCAAGCCTGGCAGAAGCGCATTGGCGCGCTGTGCGGCGCGCTTCTGCTAGTGACCCTGATCCTGAGCCAGTTTAGCGCCACTTACAGCGCCTCGATCTCGCTAGCTTTGCTGATCGCTATCGGCATGAGCGCCTTCTTCGCGATCAGCATGTTCATCAAGCGGCGCGCTGCTATTTCAGCGCTCGCCCGAGAGCGTGCCTCAGTCGCCCTGATCAGCATTATCGTGCCGATTCTGCCTATTGCTTTGTGGTGGATAACTAATCAGATCGAGAACGCGCAAGGCATTCGCGGTCTCAGCTTCTCGACCATCTACCTGCAGCTGCCTGCCCTGTTTTTCCCGTTCGGCATGGCTTATGCCATACTGTTGCGCCGCGAAGGCAGCGCGCTTGGCACGGATCGCTTAGTGAACGATACGCTCGTGCTGGGCACCCTGGGCCTTTTGCTCACGCTCGGCTATCTTTCAGTGACAGGCGCCGCCTATTTGCTGACGGCAGGCTTCATCCGCCCTGATAGCCCTGTGCTGATTGGCGGCACTTTGCTAGTGATCGCGCTTTTCTTCGCGCCGCTGCGGCTGCGCATGGAGCGTTTCATCGAACAAGCATTTTTCCGCCAGCGGCGCCAATATGCGCAGCGGCTCGATCAGTTCACGCGCAACTTAGCCACGGCCATTCAAATCCGTGAGATCGTCCAGCTCTTGGATCGTGAGATCAAAGAGACGCTCAATCCGCAGTATGTTTTCATTTATGTGCAGAATATCCTCACGGGCGATTATGAGCCAATCCTGGATCGGAATGCGCGCCGCTCACAGACTGATATCCGCTTTAAGGCAGATGGCGGCTTGGTGCGCGTGCTAAGCGAGAGCGAGCCGATCGTCAACTTGACTCGTGAGACCTTCCCTGCGGCTGAGCTACAGGCAGATCGCCCGCGCTTGGCCGTCCTGAACACGCCGATCATCGCCCGAATGCAGAGCGCCAGGCGCTTGAACGGCTTCATTGCGCTTGGGCCGCATCACGATAACGCGCCCTACAATCATGAAGACCTGCGCTTCCTAGAAGGCATTGCCATGCAAGCGGCTGCGGCGCTGGAGCGCGCTCAGGTGATGCTGGAGTCGCAGCAAAATGAGCGCGAATTGAAAGTCCTGGTGCAGGTCAGCGCTAGCTTGAACATCGCCATGGATTTCGACACGTTGCTCGAGTTCATCTACGCACAAGTCAGCAAGGTGATTGAGGCGCCGAACTTCTACATCGTCCTTTACGACGATCGCACGAACGATCTGACCTACGCTTTCTACCAGGAAGAGGGCGAGCGCGTGCCAGAGCGCGAGGGCTACCGCTGGCCTGCTGATCAGGATATCTACAGCGAGATCGTGCGCAGCCGACAGCCGTACCGCACGGATAACTACGCACGCGATTTGCAACGGCGCGGCTTGATCCCTGAGAATCCGAATCTACGCGCTTGGCTAGGCGTGCCGCTGAATGCGGCCGAAGGGCGCTGCATCGGCGCCTTGGCGCTAGGCACTACTGAAGCAGGCGCGATATATACAGAAGAGCAAACGCGGCTTTTCTGGAACATCGCCGACCTAGCAGCTACGGCCATCTACAAACTGCAGCTGCTTGAAGAGAGCAAGCAGCTGGCTCACCAAATGCAGATGCTCAACACCACCAGCTCCCAACTCGCCACCTTCTTCGAGGACGTCGATGCGCTGTTGCAGAACATCGTCGAGTCGGCCGTCGCCATTTTGGACTGCGAGGCGGGCAGTTTGCTCCTGGTGGATGAAGAACGGCGCCATTTGGTCTTCGAATTGGTCGTGGGCGGCATTGGCGATGAGCTGATAGGCAAGCATGTGCCCATTGGCAGTGGCATTGCAGGCACAGTGGCTGCCACTGCGCAATACATGATCGCCAATGACGCCCAGAACGATCCGCATTGGTACGGCGAGATGAGTGCGGTCCAAGCTGATGAGCTCTCCTTCCGCACCAACAGCGTCTTGGCTGTGCCGCTCATCTCACGCAGCCGTGTGATCGGCGTGCTGGAAGTGATGAACAAGCGCGATGGCACAGGCTTCGATAACAACAACGCCAATCTGCTGATGACTTTCGCCGGTCAGGCAGCAATCGCCATTGAGAACGCCAATCTATTCCGCCGCACCGATGAGGCGCTCGCTGAGCGCGTCCGTCAGCTCTTCAACATGCAGCGCATCGACCAAGAGCTGAATCGTACGCTTGACTTTCAGCGCGTCGTCGACCTGACGGTTGACAACGCCATCCGTGAAAGTGGCGCCGATGCAGCGCTTTTGGCGCTGGTCAGCCAGGATCGGCTGCGCTTTGAAGTGGTCGGCTGCGCCGGCTACCCTGAGCGGATCATCAAAGCGGGCGATGTTTTCCCAATCGATCATGGCATTCTCGGTCACGCTTATCGGCGCAATCGTCCTTTGCTGACGCCTAACAGCGCATTGCCGATCGACGGCTTGCGCGTCCTACCTGAGGCGGTCAGCCAAATTGCTGTGCCGATGATCACAGGCGAGAGCGTGACAGGCGTGCTGCTTTTGGAGACGACGCAAGAAGGCGTCTTCACGCAGATGACAGCTGAGCATATCGAAGGCATTGCCGAACACGCCAACACGGCTATCGCCAACGCACAGCTCTTTGCGCAGCTGCAACGCGCCAATATGCAGCGCATCAGTTTCATCGGCAAAGTGGCGCATGAATTCAAGAATCCGCTGGCTTCGATCAAAGGCTACGCCGACTTGCTCAGCACGCGCGTGCTTGGCGCGCTGAACGAGCAGCAACAGAACTACATCAACATCATCCAGCGCAATGCGCTGCGCCTGCAACAGCTAGTGGAAGACTTCACGGACGTGACAGCGCAAGAGACGGGCAATCTGCGCTTGAATATGAAGGCGGTCAATTTCTTCAACGTCGTGCTCGATACCGTCCGCCCGATGCAACGCGCCTTCGATGAGAAGAATCAGCAGATCATCTTGCAAGTGCCAGAAGATTTGCCGCTGGTCTGGGGCGACGAGCGACGTTTGATCCAGATCATGACCAACTTCATCAGCAACGCCAACAAATATACCAAGCCAGGCGGCAAGGTGACCATCTTCGCCGAGCGCGCGCGCAACATCTGGGATGAGAACGGCGCGCCTGAAGTGGTGCATTGCGCTGTCAGCGATACAGGCATCGGCATGAGCGCACAAGACCTACAGAATTTGTTCAAGCCTTATTGGCGCAGCGATAATCCTGAGGCCAAAGATCAGCCTGGCACGGGCTTGGGCATGTCGCTGACGCGCGGCTTGATCGAGGCGCATGGCGGGCGAATCTGGGTGGAAAGCGAGCTGGGCGTCGGCACGACCTTCCACTTCACCATTCCGCTGGCTAAAGAAGGTGAGAAGCTAACGCAATAATGCCGCGCCTGGTTCACCTGCCACTTTGGATCGTTGTGGCTGCCTACCTTACCTTGGGCAGCCTTTATTTGCGCGCTACACCACATGGGCGTACACCGGATGAGCGCGCGCATGTGCGCACCATCGCCCAAATTGCGTATGATGGATGTTGCCCTGAGCTGGAGATCAGCCCGACCTGGACGGATTACGAAGATCATCAGCCGCCGCTCTATTACATCCTCTTGGCGCCTCTGTACCGCGCGACCGAAGGCGATCTTGACGCCTTGCGCGCCGCCACTTTGCTGCTCGGCAGTGGCGCACTTTTCGGCGCATGGAGCGCCATGCGCGCGCTCTTTCCGCAGCAGCCCTGGCTCGCACTGGGCGTGACGGGCTTTATAGCGTTCTTGCCGCAACGGTTGGGCATGGTGGTCGGCGTGAACAACGACGCCTTGGCCGAGAGCTTGGCGGCCGCGCTCTTGGCGCTGTGTTTATGGTGGCTGCGCTCGGAGCGCCACTTGCAGCCACTTTGGATCGGAACAGTGCTAGGCGTGTGCTTTGTCACTAAATTGACGCTCTATCCTTTGACGGCGGCGGTCGCTGCGACGCTACTTCTGCGGTCGCTGCGCGCCGAGCGGCCATGGCGCACCTTTTGGCGTGGCGCTATAGCGATTGCTGTGCCAGCGGCACTGATCGGCGGCACTTTTTGGCTGCGCAACGTCGTGGTCTATGGCTTCCCTGACTTCTTGGCTCAGCAACGGCACGATAGCCTTGCGCTCGCCATCTCTGGGCAACCGACCAGAGAAGCATGGATCGCGCGGCGCGGCCTGACAGGCTGGCTGGAGGATTTAATCGGTACGACTTTCCAGAGCTTCTGGGGCCAATTCGGCGAGATGGCAGTGCCAATGCAGAGCAGCACCTACCACGTGCTGCACATCCTGACGGCGCTAGCGCTGAGCGGCGCGCTTTATGCGCTCTTCAGCAAGGCGAGGCAGCTGAGCGGCGTGCAATGGGCAGGCCTGATCGTGCTAGGCACGGCGCTGCTTGGCGTGGCTGGCGCTTTCTTCTACTACAACTTGAAGTTCGTGCAATTTCAAGGGCGCTATCTCTACCCTGCCCTTGTGCCGATTGCGCTCTTCTATGTGAGCGGCGCGGCAGGCGTTGGCATGTTCTTGCGTGCTCGTGTGCCTGTGGCGCGGCGTTGGCTCAGCCCGACGGCG
>RFIM01000045.1 GCA_003695215.1 Chloroflexota bacterium | reverse complement strand
GTGCCATAGCGCCTGAAGTAATGCTCAATGGCTAGCTGACTCAGCTGATAATCGTTGGCGACAGCAGCCAAGCGCTCTGGGCAAGGATGGCTAGGCATGCCGGTGTTCTCTAAGGTGCAGACGCGCTTGGCAGATTCGAGATCAGGGCGCACACGGCCGAGCATGTTGTGCATGCCGCTGAAGGGCTCGCCATCTTCCTCGCCATAGAGCAGGGCACGGGCTGTGCCGTTGGCCAGATTGGCGCGCAGCAAGTGGGCATGGCGCTCTAAGGCGCCTTCTTGCAAATGCGGGCTGAGCGGTAAGCCGATATAATGCCCAGTGATGCTGATGGCGCGCACGGTCTCGCGCACGCACAGCAGCTCAGGATCGCAGGCGCCATCCATGAATGGGCCACCTTTGAGCAGCGCTGCGTTGGCGGCTGCAGAAGCGCTGCCTAGGTTCAGCATGTAGCTCAGCAAGCCGAGCGCTTCTGAGCGCCCTGCGATATCCACATGCATGTGAAAGCCTTGAAAGCGCAGCAAATTAGCAGGCCGTGCCTCGCCGCGGCTGATGGCGTAACGCGCGCGCAATTCTTCCACATAGCGGCGCTGCGCAGGGCGACTCTCGTTGATCTCGTTCAGGAAGATCGCGATAGTCTCGACTTTATCCGAATGACTTGTGGCGAAGTCTGTCTCTGTTGGATAGACCGAGAGCGCCTGCAACAGCAGGCCGGCCTCATGTGCAGCGTAGGTGAGCGTGGCCAGGTTTAGCTCCGTGGCGCGCAGCAAACGCGCGTAGCCGAACATCGGCGGCGAGACGACCTCAGCCTGATAGATGCATAGCTCCGGAGAGATATCGAGCGTGGCGCCAATCCGCTGCGCATGCCTGACATAGGCCTCGTTAAAGCGATCGAGCGCCTCAGCGCTCGGCTCGCTGCCATCTGGTGCTACCGTGCCGACTTCCAGCTCCACGCCAACAGGACGCAGCGCCAATTGACCGCCAGCTTCATGGATGTTCTGATGGATGACTGCCGGATTCAAATTGTACGGCTTGACGTAATCTAGCCATGGCCCTTGTTGGAAGCGCCTGCCGAGTATGGTCGCCAAGACGAACGGACGTGCCGTGTTGCGCGAGAGCAACACATTGCCATCAGGCGCTTCGGCATCATCCTCTTCATAGAAAGCCTGCGAGAGATGGCGCACCATGTTGTGTGAGATAGGATGCGAGCCGCGCTTGCTGCGAACGCTGCTGAGGTACTCTAAAAACTTTTCGCGCGTCTCATCAATATGCTGCCAATCTTGCTCGCGGGCAAAGGCGAGCATTGTGGCGTTATCAGGCAGTGAGAAAGCCATAATCACCCTCAGCACGGCGAGATTTTAAAGGCATGTTTGGTGCTGGAGCAACTATAAACGGCTTTGCCCTTTGCGGCAAGGTAGCTTGTGAAAGTTCACAGCTACCTTGCTGTAGGCCTCAGTTAGCAGCCGCAAGCGCTTGCTCAATGGCGCGCTCGAAGACGCTGTACGGCTGCGCACCGACCAGCGGCAGGCCATTGATGAAGAAAGTTGGCGTGCCTTGCACACCATAGCGCTCACCTTGCTGCAAATCAGCAGTCACAGTCGAGAGATACTTCTGCGTCGTCAGGCATTCCGTGAATTGCTCGATGTTCGGCACGCCAACCTGCTGGGCGTAGCTGATCAGCGCATTCTGCGAGAGATTCTGCTGATTCTCAAAGAGCTTGTCGTGGTATTCCCAGAATTTATCTTGCTCATTGGCACATTCAGCCGCTAGGGCTGCGCGCTCTGCATTAGGATGAATGAAGCTGATCGGGAAGTGCTTGAAAACGAAGCGCACGCGGTCGCCATAGCGCTCCTTGAGCGTGCCGTACGTCTCGCGGTAGAAACGCGCGCAGAAGCTGCACTCAAAATCAGAGTACTCGACCACGACCACTTTGGCATCCTCAGGGCCCCAAGCAGGGCTGTTGCCCAGCTCAACTTCAACCCGAGTTGGCGCTGTAGGCGTTGGCTGTGCGCCGCCAGCCACCAAATTGCTCAGCTCATTGCGCAGCAGCGCCAGCTCAGCTTGCACAGCGGCGCGCGCGCCTTCGCTAGCAGCGTTGCGCAGCTCAGCAGCACTCATGTTGCTGCCACCGCTAGTGAGGACAGCCCAGGCCACAATGAAGCCCGCGACGAAAAAGACTACAGCGATACCGAAATAGTAGAGCGTGTTCTGTGTGATCACAATCGTATCGTCGCGGCTCAGTTCTGCCTTATCTTGATTGCTCATAAAAGCTCCAGTGCTTCTATCCGACCCTGCTGCAACATTGTAGCAAGAAATTTCGCCATGCAGAGAGCGTCATTTGCCTCACGCCCTGAAGCGCTTTAGAATCAGTGGCGAGGTTAAAAATAGATGAGTCTTGTATGCTTGAGCGACCTGTGACGCTTTTTGCAGCTGTGCGCGATCCGCTTGTGCGGCAAGCCTTGGCAATGCTGCCTAACCTGACCGCCCACGTGCAGGATGTGCCAAGCGACGCCAATGGCGACGCGCTCGTGGCGCGCCTAGCTGAGCTGCAACCGAATTTGATCCTCGTCGAGCTGGACGCTGAGACGCCATGGCTGATGCGCGTGCGCTCTGATCCTGCCACGCGCCGTCTGCCAACTGTGGCAATTGGCCCTGAAGCAGCTGCAGCACACGCCAACGCTGTGCACATACCGCTCTACAGCCCAGAGCAGTTCCTGAGAGACGCTGCTGCGATCGTTCGCTTGCACGCGCGCGCTGCAGCGAACGCGCAAGCGCTCGCCGCGCAATGTGCCGAGCCGTTGCCGCCTTTGGTACAGCGCGGCTTACAAGAATTCAATCGCGGCGCGTATTACGAATGCCACGAGACGCTTGAAGAGGCCTGGATGCACGAAACGCGCCCAATCCGCGATCTCTACCGCGTCATTTTGCAAATTAGCGTCGCTTACTACCACATTCTGCGCGGCAACTACAACGGCGCCCAAAAGATGTTCTTGCGCGCCATGCAGTGGTTTGCGCCTCTGCCCGATCAGTGCATGGGCATTGACGTAGCAGCCTTGCGCGCCGATGTCGCGGCTGTGCGCCTGCACTTGCAAGCGCTCGGCGCTGCCAACATCGCCCAATTCGACCGCAGCCTGCTCAAGCCAATTCGCTACAGCAGTGAGCGCGCCTGATGAGCCGTCTGGCAGGCAAAATCGCCTTAGTCACGGGCAGTGGGCGCGGCATTGGGCGCGCTATCGCCCTGCGCTTGGCTCGCGAAGGCGCCGATGTGATCGTCAACTATTTCCGCAACCGCGAGAGCGCTGAGGAGACGGCTGCAGCCATCAGTGCGCTAGGCAGGCGCGCGCAACTGGTAAAAGCCAATGTGGCTGAGGAAGATGACCTGGCGCGCCTGTTTGAGTCGGCGCGCGCTTTCGGCGGTTTAGACATCCTGGTGAACAACGCGGCCTCTGGCTATAATCGCCCTGTGATGGAACAGCGCGTCAAGGGCTGGGACTGGACGCTGAACATCAATGCGCGTGCGGCGCTCTTTGCGGCGCAACAGGCAGCGCCGATCATGCAGGCGCGCGGCGGCGGCGTCATTGTGAACATCAGCAGCATTGGCGCGCAGCGCGTCATGCCCGAGTATGTGCTGGTCGGCGTCTCAAAGGCGGCGCTCGAGAGCCTGACGCGCTACCTGGCCGTCGAGTTGGCGCCGATGGGCATCGTGGTCAATGCAGTCAGCGGCGGCTTTGTGGAGACAGAGGCGCTCAAGCATTTCAGCATGGCGCAGCCGATCCTCGCCGATCCAGAGGCCTTCGCGGCGCAGCATATCCCTGCTGGCCGCATGGTGAAGCCTGAGGATATCGCCGCTGTGGTCGCGTTCTTGTGTACGCCCGATGCCAGCATGATTCGCGGTCAGGTGATCGTGGTCGATGGCGGCTTGACGCTCGTTTCTTGAGGCCTTGGCTCTCGCCAAAGCGGCGTGCGTCGCTTAAAATAAGCCTATCTGTTCAGAGAGAGTGTTTATGCTTGCGCCTGAGGTGCGCGCTGCGCTGATTCGCCTGGCTTTGGAGATGCGCGAGCGCGCCTACTGCCCATACAGCCGCTATCAGGTCGGTGCGGCGCTTCTGGCAGAAGATGGCGCGCTTTATGGCGGCTGCAACGTAGAGAATGCCAGCTATGGCGGCACAATCTGCGCAGAACGCACGGCGCTCGTCAAGGCGGTCAGCGAAGGCGCACGGCGCTTCAGCGCGCTAGCAGTTGCCACAGTGAATGGCGGCTCGCCATGCGGCATCTGCCGTCAGTTCCTGTACGAATTTGCGCCGAACCTGCACATCCTTTTGGTGGACTCAGCAGGCATTGTGCGCGCTGAGTACAGCCTGCGCGAGCTTCTGCCGCATGGTTTTGGCGCCACTTTTCTGGAGTAGCCGCTCACATGCCGCGCTTGGAACGCCTTTTCAAGACTCAGGCGATCATCCTGCGCCGCTTCGATTATGGCGAGGCTGATCGCATCCTGACGCTGCTGACGGCCGATCACGGCAAGCTGCGCGCTATTGCCAAAGGCGCACGCAAGCTGACCAGCCGCTTGAACGGCCATTTGGAACTTTACAGTCGCGCTGCGCTGCTCATCGCGCATGGTCATGAGCTACACGTCATCTCGCAAGCAGAGCAGCAAGAGGCCTTCTTGCCGCTACACAGCGATCTGATGCGCAGCGCCTACGCGCACCACATCGCAGAGCTGACCGACCGCTTCAGCGAGCATGAAGAGGCGCAAACGCCGTTCTTCAACTTGCTGAACGCGGCACTAGGCTGGCTGTGCGCGCCTGAGGCAGATTTAGCGCTCATAGCGCGTTACTTCGAGCTGCGCCTGCTGCACCTGAGCGGCTTTGCGCCTTCGCTCTTTGAATGCGCCATCGGGCAGGAGCCGCTCACGGCGCGCGATCAGTTCTTCAGCGCTGCTGAAGGCGGCGCCATTTGCCCTGAACATGCGCGTGGCTATGCTGTCCAGCCGCTCAGCTTGGATGCGCTCAAAGTGCTGCGCTACATGGCGCGCACCGACTATGAGTCGGTGCGCCATTTGCGCCTAAGCCCTGCGCTGCACGCTGAGCTGGATCGGACGCTCAGCCACTATTTGCTACATTTGCTGGAACAGCGCCTGAAGAGCGCTGAGTTCGTGCGCCAACTGCGCGCGCGCCTACTCTGACTGCTTTGGACGGCTCTGCCAGTAGAGCTTCTCGCGGATGTTCAGATCGGCGTTGCGAATTTTCATCGCCAGATCGACGGCGAGATTGCGCATCAAGCGGTAGCCGAGCTGCGGATAGGTATCGCACAGCAACATCAGCTTGTCGCGTGGGATGATCACCAGCCGCGTATCGTGCGAGGCCGCACGCGCGCCTGCCGAGCGCTTGCCTTCATCCACAAGCGCGATCTCGCCGAAGGATTGCCCGCGCCCTAGCGTCGCGATGACGAAGACCGAGTCAGTTGGCTCGCGCCCGACCAGCGACGGATCGAGTTCAATCTCGACTTCGCCGCTGGCGATCACGTACAGCTCCTTGCCTTCACTATTCTCGCCGAAGATCAGCTCGCCGCGTTGGAAGTGCTTTTCCACGCCTATGGAGGCGATCAGCTCGAGCTGAGTTGGCGTCAGCTCATAGAAAATATCGGCCTGCCGCAAGATCGAAACAATTGAAGACATACTGCTAGAACTCCTGGTATGTGCTCCTAATTCTAGCGGTTATACAATGAATCTGGTAGAGTTGCTACAGTATAGCCGTGCCAATCGCCAAGGCGAGGAATAGTCTTTTTGAGAGCGCCGCCAGCAGCACGTTGCCGAGAAGATGCACAAATAAGCAGGGTCAACTCATCGCAAGCTGACCAGAGCCGCGCGCCAGCTGCGCAAGCACATGCCACAACTGAGTTGGGCAGTTCGCACAAAGCCGCTTGACAAACGCCACTGACATCAGAGTGGCTAGCCAGGTGCAGTGGGCAGATCGGCGCATCTGTGCGATCTTCCTAAGTGAGGAGCGATAGCAATGGCTGTTTTGAATAGGCCTAAGCGCGTGGCCGTGCTGTACGACGGCATGTGCGTCCTGTGTGTGAATGCCGTGCGCCTGTGGCGGCGCCTGGATTGGTGCAAGCGCCTGGAATTCGTGGATGTGCAGGCTTGGGAAGAAGTCCAGCGGCGTTTTCCGCACCTGGAGCGCAGCGCAGCGCTCGGTGCCATTCATGTGATCGGCGCGGATGGCGCGCGCTACACAGGCTATGATGGCGTGCGTTATATGGCGCGGCATGTGCCGCTCTTAGCGTGGATCGCGCCGCTGCTGTACTTGCCACCGATAGCTTGGATCGGCAGGCGGCTTTACGCTTGGATTGCGCGGCGCCGTTATGCAATCAATCGCCTGTTCGGCCGCGCCATCTGCGAGGACGCTTGTCGTCCGCCTAGCCGCCCGTGATGGCAGGGCGGATCGGGCTCAGCCGCCCGTCAAAGTCAGCCACAGCCAAGGCGTCGAACAGGCGCAAGGCCAATGTCACCAAGCCTGCGCTGCTATTGGCCTGATAGGCGAGTCGGTAGGCTGTGAGAGCGGCTTCAATGTTACTGGCACGCGGCCCGACGCCCAGCAGGGCCAAGCCGCTGAAGGCCAAGCCTTGCGCAGTCAGCGCGTCCTGGTTGTTCTGATTGTGTTCTAGCGCTTGGCGCGCCTGCGCAATTGCCTCTGTGAAGGCATTTTGGGCTACTTCGGCGTCATCTTGCCGCACGGCGATCAGGCCCAGCAAGCTCAGGGCATTGTGATTGTTCTGTGGCGTATCGTACAGGCAAGCCATCTCGGCTGCGGCGCGCGCCTGCTCTAGATTGCCC
>RFIM01000325.1 GCA_003695215.1 Chloroflexota bacterium | reverse complement strand
GCGAGACGCTTGGCGCGTTGTAGCAGGATAGCTGCAACGCGCCTTCTCTTTCAGTTCCTCAGAACGGACGCGGCGTAGTGGGCAGATCGCGCTGACTGTACTTCAGCTTGCGCTCAGCGATAATGCGATCCAGCATGCGGCGCAGTTCAGGCATTGGCGGTAACGGCTTGTACATCAGGGCATCGGCTTGCGCTCTCGCCTTGACGGCAATCTCTTCATCAGGGCTGAGCCGATAGGCCGTGATCAGCACAACAGCGATCCTGCCCAAACGCGGACTTTGCCGCAAGCGCGCGCCGACATCGGGCCCTGAGACTTCGGGC
Organism: Chloroflexota bacterium; assembly: GCA_003695215.1. Taxonomy (GTDB): domain Bacteria; phylum Chloroflexota; class Anaerolineae; order Aggregatilineales; family UBA2796; genus CP2-2F. The sequence goes on along the minus strand of RFIM01000325.1, from coordinate 7,394 downwards.
AAGCGGATATCGATGATGGCAAGCTCGGGCAGCTCGCCTGTGACGTTGCCCTTATCCACATCTTCGATCCACGCAACTGCCTCACCACCATCTACGAAGGCGATGCCTTCGATGCCCCAGATTTCGAACATGGCGAGCAGCACATCGTAAATATCAGGCTCGTCTTCAACAACCATCCATGTAGACAACGCGTTTTCACCTCACAGGCTTTGGTGGCGTGGCATGTCCCGAGAGTTCATGGTATAAGTTTAAGGCGAAATACGAAAATAGCAAGAGAACAAGTGTAAAATCGTATGTACAAGCCGCGCCAGGCGCCAACTGGGCTGCCCATCTAGACTGCAGGCATAAGATGCGCTAAAATCGAGCCCATGAACGACACGCACTCACACAACGCTCCTGCACAAGATTTGCGCGGCCTGCTCTTTGTGCTCGTCGGGCCTTCTGGCGTAGGCAAGAATGCTATCATCGATCGCGTGTTGGCGCGCTTGCCCTATCTGCGCCGCATGCCCACTGCTACAACGCGCGCGCCGCGCCCGAATGAACGCGAAGGCCACGATCATTTTTTTGTCTCACACCAGCGCTTCCAAGAGATGATCGCCGACGGCGCCTTCATTGAGTATCAGGAAGTGCATAACGGCAAGTTCTATGGCGTGCTGTACGGAATTCTCTATCAGGCGCTGCGCGAAGGCGCGTACCTGCTCGCTGATATCGATATCCGCGGCGCTGCAGCCATACGCGCCATCTTTCCCAACAATCTGATCGCGATCTTCGTGCTGCCACCTAACCTCGAGACACTCCGTGAGCGGCTGGCACAACGCGGCAACATGGACGCTGCCGAGCTGGAAGAGCGCTTGAAGCGCGCTCAGGAAGAGATACCGCGCGCTGCCGAGTGCAATTACCGCGTCGTCAACGATCAGCTGGATCGATGCGTCGATGAAGTCGTGAGCATCATCACGGCAGAAATCGCCGCGCGCACGCCGACTAAATAGCTGCTCCACAAGCGCGAAGGCGAACGTCGCCGCTCGCCTTCGCAGCTTTTGAGAGAAAACTACCTAGAGCGCTTAAGCTCAGGCAACAGGTATGGTGAAGTGGAACTTAGAGCCTTTGCCAAGCTCGCTCTCCACCCAAATGCGCCCGCCGTGCATCTCGACCAGGCGCTTAGTGATGTTCAAGCCCAAGCCTGTGCCACCAGCGCGCCGCGAAGATGAGCCGTCCACTTGGCGGAAGCGCTCGAAAATCACAGGAATATGTTCAGCAGCAATGCCGATGCCAGTATCCTCAACGCTGACCATGACCGCCTTGTCATCGGGCACGTGCTGCGCCGTGATGCGTATGTAGCCTTCGGACGTGAACTTGACGGCGTTGCTGACCAAGTTGTTCAGAATTTGGCGCAAGCGCACATGATCGGCATAGAGATTAGGCAGGCTTTCAGGCATCTCAACCCGAATCTCAACAGGCTTATCTTTGACCAGGATCGCCGTTGCTCGCTGCACTTCGTCCACCACGACTGCGAGCGGCAAGGCTTGGCGATCCAGCTCAAGGCGCTCTGCTTCGATCTTGGCCAGATCGAGGATATCGTTGATCATGCTCAGCAGGTGCTTGCCACTCTCATAGATGGCTTGCACATCTTCCATGGCTTCATCGGGCAGTTCGCCGTCTACGCCGTCTAACATGACTTCAGCGTAGCCGATGATCGAATTCAACGGCGTGCGCAGCTCGTGCGACATCGAAGCCAGAAATTCGTTCTTCAAACGGTCGAGCTTGCGCGCCTCTTCGGCCGTCTGGACTTGCTGTTGGTAGAGCCGCGCATTCTGGACGGCCACGGCGATCTGGTTGGCTAGCGCTGTCTTGATGCGCACATCTTCTTCATCAAAGCGGTTGAGAATCTCGCTTTGCACGTCCAGCACGCCGATCAGCTGATCGCCGACGATCATCGGCACCGCCATCTCGGCGCGTGTATCGGGCAAAAGCGGATTGGGCAGGAAGTTATCGTCTAGCGTCACGTCGTTGACGATCACGCCGCGGCGCTCACGCGCTGCACGCGCCACTAACGAGCGCGGGCTGCTGATGCGAATGCGGCGGCCTTCCTTGCGCATGACGCGCCCGACCTCGCCGGCGCCTGCCGCCAGAACAAGCGCCTCCTTCTCAGGATCGTACAAGTAAATGTGTGCATGATAGAGCTTGAAGCGCTCTTTGGTCTGGTCGCAGACGATCTGTAGCAGCTTGTCGACGTCCAGCACGGTCGTGGCTGTGGCGCTCAGCTCAGTCACAGCTTCCAGCTCGATAGCGCGGCGTTCCAAAGCTTGCTGCTGCTTGATCAGGTCAGTGATATCGCGCGCCACAAAATAGATGCGATCGTCGGCTAAGTTGGGCTGTGCATTCCAAGAGAGAATGCGATAGTCGCCATCTTTGGTGCGGTAACGGTTGATGAACGCGACCGTTGACGTGCCCTCGGAGATCTGACGCTGGAATTCCTGTTGGGTATAGGCGACGTCATCAGGATGCACGAATTCAATGTAGGGACGCGATGTCAGCTCTTCAAACGTCCAGCCGAGCGTGCGCGTCCAGGCAGGATTCAAGCGCTTGAAGTAGCCATCGCTCAGGCCTGCCACGCCGATCAGGTCGGCTGAGTTCTCATAGATACGCGCCGTCTCTTCAAAGGCTTGGCGCACTTCCTGCTCCAGGATGCGATTCTCCAAGCCGATTGCAATTTGATCGGCGAAGCTCTCCGCCAAGTCGCGCTCACGGCTGCTGAACTGGTGCAGCTTCTGTGTGTAGTTGAAGAAAATCGCGCCCTGCACACGCTCTTGCACGTTGATCGGCACGACCATAGCCGAGCGAATGGCAAGATCCTCGGGCGGGAAGTTCGGATACTCAGCGGCGTTGTTCAGCAGCACAACTTGCTGTTTCTCCAGCGCTTCTAGGCCGTGTGGATAGCGCTCACGTGCCATGACTGCGTCGTGCGCATCTTCAGGCGTGCCAACGCTCGCCACGCCATGCCATACCTGACGCGCCTGATCGTACTCAAGGTAGAGCGCGCTATCCGCCTTGAAGATCGGCAGCAGGCTGTCAAGAATGTATTCCATCGCCATATTAAGGCTCTCAGAGCTGCGCAATTGCGCGCTGATCTGCGAAGTAGCGCTCAGGACGAGCAGGTCTTCCTGCGTTTGCGCATATTGCTGTGCATTCTGGATCGCCACGGCGATCTGGTCAGCCAGAGCCGTCTTAACTAAAACGTCCTCATGAGTGAAGCGCCCGACTTGGTCGCTTTGCACGTCCAGCACGCCAAGCAGCTGATCGCCGACGATGAGCGGCACAGCCAGCTCAGAGCGCGTCTCAGGCAAGAGCGGATTAGTCAGGAAGTTCACGTCCAGCGTCACGTCGTTGACGATCACGCTGCGCCGCTCGCGCGCAGCGCGCGCCACAATCGAGTGCGGATGGTTGATCGAGATACGGCGCCCTTGTGCCTTCATCAGCGCGCCAGGCCGGCCGGCGCCTGCTCTGAGCCTGAGCGTCACGCCGTCCTCGTCCAGCAAGTAGACATGCGCGTGGTAGAGTTCGAAGCGCTCTTTGGTCAGATCGACTACGCGCTGCAGCAGCTCATCCACTTCCAAAAGGCGCGCAGAAGCGGCACTCACTTCGGCCACGGTTGCCAATTCGCGCGCACGGCGCTCGATGATCTCTTGTTGTGCTAGCTCATCGGTCACGTCGCGCACCACGAAGTAGGCGTAGCGCTTATCAGGGCTGGTCGAGGCATTCCAGGAGAAAGTACGGTAGCTGCCATCTTTGGCGCGGTAGCGGTTGACGAACGAGGCCGTTGCCTTGCCAATGGCGCGCTCAGCTTCCCACTCTTGCAGCGTACGTTCGACGTCATCAGGGTGCACGAAGTTGATGAACGGCTCGGCCATCAGTTCGGCGCGCGTGTAGCCGAGCGTCCTTTCCCAGCTCGGATTCAGCTCGATGAAAGTGCCATCAGTCAGATCGGCAATGCCGATCATGTCCACTGAGTTTTCGTAGAGCGTGCTCAGCTGCGTGAGCGCGCGCTGCATTTCTTGCTGCGCTTGACGCAGCGCAGTCACGTTTTGCGTCATGACCATGCCGGCGATGATCTGGCCGTCGCTATCGCGCACAGGCAGCGTGAATTGCTGGTAAATCTTGTTATCAAAGGGCACTTCAGTCACAGTCGTCTCGCCGATGAGCGCACTGAGGTATTGTGGCTCAATGGCTTGAGCGATCTCAGGCGGCCAGGCTTCGTAGATGGTCTTGCCTTCCAGCATTTCCTTGCTCAAGCCGGCTTCGGCCAAGCCTAAGCCGTCCACCAGCTTATAGCGCAGATCGTGATCGTAGAGGATGATGGCGCCATTGGGGAAGTTGCTGGCGAAGGCGCGGTAAATCTCCTCGCGCTCGCGCAGGGCAGCTTGAGTGCGCTGTAAGGCTTCGAAGGCGCGCGAGTTTTGCACTGCAATAGCGATTTGCGCGGCCAGCGAGCCTTTGACGCGCACGTCTTCTGCAGTGAAGCGCCCGACTTGATCGCTTTGCACGTCTAGCACGCCGATCAGCTGATCGCCAACCAGCATCGGCAGCGCCATCTCAGCGCGCGTGTTCGGCAGGAGTGGATTGGGCAGAAAGTCGTCGCTTTGTGTCACGTCGTTCACAGTCACGCCGCGCCGTTCGCGGGCAGCTAGCGCCACAAGCGAGTGCGGATGCTTGAGCGGAATGGCATGGCCTTTTTGGCGCATGATGCGCCCTGCCTGGCCTGCGCCTGCAGCCAACACCAATTGCGTGCCTGTCTCATCCAACAGGTAAATGTGCGCATGGTAGAGGTTGAAGCGAGTCTTGGTCAGATCGGCGACCGTCTGCAGCAGCTTGTAGGTATCGCGGATGGTCGCAATGGCAGCGCTCACCTGTGCGACCGTCTCCAGCTCAGCAGCGCGACGTTGTGCGTTCTCTTGCTCTTGCTTCAGCGCTGTGATCTCATAGCGGACGGCAACGTACTTGCGCGGCTTGCCACGCGCATCCAGCAGCGGCACAATGGTCGTATCGACCCAGTAGATCGAGCCATCTTTGGCACGGTTGCGGAACTCGCCGCGCCAAACCTTGCCGTTAGCGATGGTCACCCACATGTTGCGGATGTATTCTTTGGGATGATAGCCGCTGTTGATGATGCGATGATCCTGCCCGATCAGCTCTTCGCGGCTGTACTTCGAGATTTGGCAGAACTTGTCATTGGCGTATTCGATGATGCCGCGCACATCAGTGATGGCGACAATGGCCGATTCGTCTAGAGCAAGGCGGAACTGCTCTGCTTGTTGCAGCGCCTCGCGCAAATCAGCCTCGACACTGCCCTCAGCCGAGCCATTGGTGAAGCGCTGCAGGGCTGCCAGCACGGCTTCTCGGCCGTGCGCTTCAGCCAATTTCTCCAGCGCCTCTAAAATCGGTTGGGTGTTCACTTCTTGCAACATAAAACGTACCGTTCTCTAGGCGTTCGCTCTCTAGAGCCTTTATAGAATCAATTTTATGGAGAGGGTATCACAATGCTATTCCAATGCATGAATCGCGCGATCTGTTGCCGATAAAAAGCTGTTTGATCGCCGTTAAAATAGCGCTGATGACGTCAAAATAGGTTTCAGCGCTGTGGATGTGATCAATTTTGTGATATCAGGAGCATTGCTGATGATCGTCTGCCAAACTATCGAGGCACTGCGCCTTGAGCGCGCAAAGATAGTCGGCGCGGTCGGCTTTGTGCCGACGATGGGCTACCTGCATGAAGGGCATCTTGAGCTAGTGCGCCGCGCCGCCGCCGAGAATGATGCTGTCGTGGTCTCGATCTTCGTCAATCCAACGCAATTTGGGCCGAACGAAGATTTCAGCGCCTATCCGCGCGATTTAGAGCGCGATCTGGCTATGCTGAGCGCTTTTCCTGAGCTGATCGTCTTCACGCCAAGCGCCGAGGCGATGTATCCGCAGGATTTCCAGACTTACGTGCAAGTGGAGCGGCTCTCGCAAGGTTTGGAAGGCGAACGCCGCCCTGGGCATTTCCGCGGCGTGGCAACGGTCGTGGCGAAGCTGTTCAACATTGTGCAGCCACAACGCGCTTACTTTGGGCAGAAAGACGCGCAGCAGCTGGCTGTTATCCGCCAAATGGTGCGCGATCTGGCTTTCCCGATCGCGATCGTCGGCGTGCCGACTGTGCGCGCTGCTGATGGCTTGGCGCTCAGCTCGCGCAATAGCTACCTGACGCCTGAGGAGCGCGCGGCTGCGCCTGTGCTTTATCGCGCCTTGTGCGCTGCACGAGCGCGCTATGAGGCAGGCGAGCGCGACGCCGAAGCTTTGCGCGCAACCATGCGCGCTGTGCTTGAAGCTGAGCCTTTGGCGCAAGTGGATTACGTGAGTGTGGCAGAGGCTGAGACGCTGCGCGAGTGCGAAGGCACGCTCAGCGGCGCCGTGCTGCTCTCAATGGCTGTGCGCATCGGCAGGGCGCGCTTGATCGATAATCTGACGCTCGGCACAGATCGGCATTTTTGCTAGACTCATAGCAGTGTCCAGAGTTCGGAGTCGCTCAGCCGTGCAATTTCCGCCTGAGTACTTTCGGCGCTACGATGAGTCATCGGATGAGCTGTTCTACAGCCTCCCGCGCCTTGTGGTTCACATTGATGACGAGGCCATTGCCGCTGTGACGCAACTTTACAGCGAATTGCTGCCTGAGTCGGGTCAGGTGCTTGACTTGATGAGCAGCTGGCGCAGCCATCTGCCGCACAGCTTCAAAGGCAAGGTCAGCGCGCTTGGCATGAACGCCGAAGAGATGCGCCAGAATCCGCAAGTGGATACATTCGTGGTGCAAAACCTGAATCGGACGCCGCAACTGCCTTACGCCGACCAAACCTTTGATGGCGCCGTGTGCACGGTCTCAGTGCAGTACTTGGTTGATCCGATCGCAGTCTTTAAAGAAGTGCGGCGCACTTTGAAGCCTGAGGCGCCTTTCATCATCACTTTCAGCAATCGTTGCTTCCCAACGAAAGCGGTGGCTATCTGGCAAGTGACCAGCATGGCGCAGAAAGCGGCGCTCGTGGCGAGCTACCTGGAAGCAGCCGGCTTTGCCGAGATCCGCGCTGAAGATCGCTCGCCGCAGGCAAGGCGCGGCTGGTTTGGCGCGGGCAGCGGCGATCCAGTGATCGGAGTCTGGGGAAGGCGGCCGCTCAGCGATTTGTGAGCGCGGCGCCGCTCAGCCTTTGATGGCGCCGCTCAAGCCGCGCACGAATTGCCGCTGGAAGAGCAGAAAGACGATGATGATCGGCACAGTGGCGACCATGATGCCTGCAGCCACAGTGCGCAGGTTGCCTGTGAAGGCGCCTTCCAAAAAAGCTAAGCCCACTGGCAGCGTATACAGATTCTCT
>RFIM01000324.1 GCA_003695215.1 Chloroflexota bacterium | reverse complement strand
CTCGATCTGGTAGGCTGATCGGGCTTTTGCTATACTTTTCACTAAGGTTACGTGCGCGCAATTTCGTGAAATAGCGCCTTTATCTTCTGAGCCCGTCGCTTCCAATTGCGCGCCTGCTGAACACACAAGGAGTTTCTGTATGACCGATAAAGCCGTCGCAGCCGCCAAGGGCCTGCAAAATGTTGTCGTAGGTCAGACTCGCCTCAGCCTAGTGAACGGCACAGAAGGTAAGCTGATCTATGTTGGTTACAAGATCGAAGACCTGGCTGAACACGCCTGCTTTGAGGAAGTCATTTACCTGCTGTGGCATGGCGAACTGCCCAATCGCCAGCAATTGAACGAGATTCGCCAAGCGCTCCAAGCCGAGATGTACTTGCCTGCTGCCGTCATGGGCATGCTCTATGCCTTCCCGAAGGATGCCACGCCGATGGCCGTCCTGCGCACGGCTGTCTCGATGCTGGCGCTCTACGATCCGAAGGCGGACGACAACAGCGTGGAGGAGAATCGCCGCAAAGCCTTGCAGCTGACCGCTAAGGTGCCCGTTATTGTGGCAGCTTGGGAACGCGCGCGGAACGGCAAAGAGCCGATCCCTGCACGCTCAGACTACTCATTCGCCCAGAATTTCTTGTGGATGCTCAAAGGCACTGAGCCGCAGCCGCAAGAGACCGCTGTGATCGATGCCTATTTAGTGCTGCTCTCTGAGCATGGCATGAACGCCAGCACTTTCAGCGCCCGCGTGACCACCAGCACGCTCTCGGATATGTACAGCGCCATGACCACAGCCATTGGCACGCTGAAAGGCGCAGCGCATGGCGGCGCCAACGAAGAGGCGATGCGCATGTTCTTCGAAATTGGCAGCGCTGAGAACGTCGAGAATTGGTTCAACACTTATGTCAAAACCAAGCAGAAGCGCGTGATGGGCATGGGTCACCGCGTTTACAAGGCGCTCGATCCGCGCGCCGCTGTGCTACGCCGCAAAGCTGAGGAGATGTCTCGCGCTACTAACAATATGCACTGGTTCAACCTGGCCACTAAGCTGGAAGAAGTGGCACGCCACGACCCTGAGTTCATCGAGAAGAAGCTCTATCCAAACGTGGACTACTACAGCGCCATTGCGCTCTACACGCTCGGCATCCCAATGGATCAGTTCACGCCGCTCTTCGCTATCGCGCGCATGCCAGGCTGGACGGCGCACGTGATGGAGCAATGGGCCGATAACCGCTTGATCCGCCCTGACGTTGAGTACATCGGCCCAATGGACTTGGAGTGGAAGCCAATCGATCAGCGTTAGGCAGGCGCTTTGCCTGGATCGGTCGAGTGAAGAGCACAAGCTCTCCACTCGACTCAATATGACCAGGTCACGGGCGTGCCAGTCGCCTCGAGCGCCTGGTGAATCTGCCGCAGATGCGCCTCGCCGTGCGCTGCGTAGTAGTCAAGGAAGTCCAGCACGCGCATGAAGCCATTCTCAGGATGAAAGGCCTCGCGCGCAAACTCGGCTTCGCTCAGGCTCTCGAATAGGTGTGCCCAGCGAGCGTGCAAACCACGCAAGATCGCCAATGAGCTCTCAACAGGCAGCTCAGCTGCTTCAGGTGTGCGCGCCCAATCGTCCTGATTGTAGGGCTTGAGAGTCGGGCAATCTTCCAAGAGCGCTAACTTGACGCGGATGAAAGCGTTCATGTGCGCATCGGCCAGGTGATGCACATTCTGTTTCGCGCTCCATGCACCATCAGGCACAGCCGAGAGCTGCGCCTCGCTGAGCGGCGCTAAGAGCGCTTCCAGGCGAGCAGGCAAAGCGCGCAGCTTGGCGATCAAAGCGGCGCGTTCTTGAGCATTGTGCATCACAGCATCCTTTTTGGATATAGCTAGGCAGGTGTCCCTGGCGGGAATCGAACCCACGTCTCTGGCTTCGGAGGCCAACGCTCTATCCGCTGAGCTACAGGGACGGTATGCTATAATGATAGCTGTTTCGTGTTAGCAAATCAAGCGTGCATTGTTCAGGAATGCGAAAAAATGCGCCAATCGCTTCACACATGGCTCGAGCTTTTTCTGATCGTCGCTCTGCCGCTAGCGATGCTGTTGTGGTGGCACACAGCGCCCGAGAACGGTTATATCTACGATGATGCCTATATCAGCTATCGCTATGCCGTCAATCTCGCCAATGGCCACGGCTTGGTGTGGAATGTTGGCGATGTGCCGACGCAAGGCTACACCAATTTCCTGTTCATCGTGCTGATCGCGCTCGGCCTCAAGCTCGGCATTCAGGCTGTTCATATGGCGCACATGCTGAACGCGCTCGGCTTAGTGCTCATCGGATTAGCGCTTTACAGCATGGCGAGCCTGTACTTCGCACGTCCCTACGGACGCATCCTGCCAAGCCTTGCCGCGACGCTCTTGCCGCTCAGCCTGATCAACGCACTGACAGGCATGGAGACGATCTTCTGGACGGGCTTGCTCTTCGCGGCGATCGCGCTTGCGATGCGCTATATCGCCACGTCAGGCCGCCCTTGGCTGATCGCATACGCTGTGGTCGCCTTCCTGGCTTGTCTGACTCGACCTGAGAGCGTCTTGTTCGCAATGCTGTGGTTTGTGACGCTCTTGGCGCTCAGCCGAGCGCGCCGCGATGTGCTACTGACAGCGCTCGTTTTTGGCGTTGCGGGCGCGCTCTATTTGCTGTGGCTGCAGAGCTACTTCGGCGCGATCTTGCCCAACTCCTTTTACGTCAAAGTGACGAATCCGTTCATCCTGCCTGGCTGGTTCTACATTGTGGAGTTTTCTGAGCAAGCCGTTTCGCCCATAGCCTTCTGGCTTATTTTCACGATCGGCTTGGCACTGCTGAT
>RFIM01000323.1 GCA_003695215.1 Chloroflexota bacterium | reverse complement strand
GAGCGTGTAAGACTGCTCTTCGATCTCATAGCGCAGGCGGTTGATCGCGGCGTCGAACGCATCGATGCGGCGCGCCGCTTGGAAATCGCGCTGCTGCAGTGCACGCACAGCCTCTACCAACTGCGTCTCGACCAGCTCTGCCAGGCGCAGCAAATCATTGCAGAGCGTCTTCAACTGACGGTCAAATGTTGAACGCAGCGCTACCATGTCTCACCTCCTCAGGCGCCCATATACCGATTTCTCTCAATGAACGCGGCAGCTCCATGCCGCTATCCGTCACTGCTTTCAGCTCAACAATGCCGCTCAATTTAACATACTCTTAAAGTTAGTTCAAGACCGACTTGCGTTGGTGGCAAAAGTTTTACAGCCGCGCCGCGCTTGTCACAATTTTTCAACGTGAGCGCGACGCCAAACGGCTATAGTAGCGCTCTGACGAGGTGAAGCCGCTCCATCTCAGCAAGCTGGACGATTCAGGGAAAGGGACAGCATACATGTAAATGCTGGTCAGCGTGTCGGTCGGGTTCAAGCGCTCGTTGCGGCGTGCGAAATAGAAGGTCAGCCCATCAAACTGGTAGTAGAGCCGCAACTCGCGTCCGCCATCTAGGCGCACATAGTCGGGAACGCCGATGGCTGCAACGGTCTCGCCCATTGTGCCGCTGCGCAGCAAGGCGTGCGGCAAGGCCTCTAGCGGCTCGCCTTGCAAGCGCAAGCGTTGCGTGTAGGTCGGTTCGATATGCAGCGAGATTTGCACTAGATTGTCCCAGGCGTCGGCTTGCACTTCTACGATCAGCTCAAGGCCTTCATAGAGCATGGCAGCTGTGCTGACGCGCTTGCGGCGCACCAGATCGCGCGTCAGCGGATGCTGATCCAGCAGCGCGAGCGCTTCTTGGTAGCTCATCTCGCCGACGCGTGCGCCAAACAAGCAGGGGCGGCTACATGGCGTGCCATCAGGCATAGTGAAGAGCAGGGCGAAGGGCGTCGGCGGCGCCGCGCGTTGAACCAGGATTGCCGCGCCGAACATCAAGGCTAGGCCAATGGCGAGCGCAAGCACGTTGCAAGAAAAGCGCCACATGAGGTTCTCTCTGACGTTTGCGTAGGCTGATTATACGTGCTTTGCGTGCCTTCGAAGCTGTGAAGTCAATGAGCGCTTTCGGCAGGCGCTAAGGGCAAGCCGAGTGTGAATTTGCTGCCCTGCCCAAGCGTGCTGGTGAAGACCAAGTAGCCGCCGTGCGCCTCAGCCACGGCGCGTGCAATGTACAAGCCTTGCCCTAAGCCGCGCGGATCGATCAGCTTGCCATCGGGCGTCCGCGCCTCGCCACGATAGAAACGCTCGAAGATGTGCGCGGCGTCGCGCTCGCTGATGCCGACGCCGCTATCGACCACGTCAATCAGCACTTTATCGCCGCGCAGCGCGCCCAGCCGCACCATGATGCTGCCACCTTTGAGCGTGTAGTTGATGGCATTGTCAATCAGGTGGCCAAGCGCCCAGCTCAAGCGGCGATCGTCGCCGAGCACGCGCAAGTGATCTCGATTCACCACAGCCATGCCAATCGTCAAGCCACTGCGCTTGATGGCCGCCTCGCGCCCTTTGATCACATCGAAAACCAGCTCATCCAGCCAGAGAGGCTGGCGGCGCACAGCGAAAGAGCCTGCGCTCATCTCTGAAATATCCAGCAGCTCTGTGATCATGCGGTCGAGCGTGTTGACGTTGCGCCCGATAGCCTCGAGGAATTTCCGATTGGGCGGACGATCCGAAGGCGCGCTGAGCAGCACTTCGCTCATGCCCTTGATGGCCGTCAGCGGTGTGCGCAGCTCGTGCGTCAGCTGTGTGACGAACTGATCCTTCAGGCGATCGGCTAATGTCTCGCGCGTGGCGTCGGTCAGTAAGAGCAGGGTGCCGAGCGCGCTGCCATCTTGAGCGCGCACAGCTGAGAGCCGCACGCCGAGGATGCGGTTGTTGATCTGCACGCGCAGCGGCTTGCCAATAGGCTCAAGCTCAGCTGTGGCATCCGGCAAGTCGTGCGCTTGCTTGAAAAGCCTGCCGAGATCGCTCTCCCAGAACAAGCGCATGCTGCCGATTAGGCGCATGGCAGCGTCGTTGATCAGCACGACGCGCCCTTCGGGCGACTGCATGATCACGCCTTCTTCAAGGCGCGCGAAGATGGCTTCCATGCGCGCCGCGAGCGTCTGAAGGTGGTGCAATCGCATTGATAGCTCGCGGTTGGCTTGGCGCAGCGCACTCTCTTGATCGGGCTCAGGCGAGCGCTGCACAGGCTTGCGGCGCAGGCCTTGATATAAGCGCTTGAAAAAGCCTTCGCTCGCTCGCCCGAAGTCATCGACAAAGCGCAAGAGATTCCAAACGACATCCTCTCGGGCGTGCGCTGAAGGCAAGTCAGGCTGATGCATAGCTCAGGGCTTAGTCTCGCTCTTAGAAGGCGTGCTGGGCTTTGCATGCGTGCCAGTTTTGCGCTTGCTGCTGACCTTGATCTTGATCGGTTTGGGCTCAGCAGGGCCTTCGGCGGCTGCTGCAGCCTGCGCAGCGCCACTCTGCGCTTTGCGCCGATCGCGGACGCTATAGAGCAGCTGTTGCAGCCGATCCAGCTCGGGCAGCGGCTTGTTGATCAAGTGATCGAAGCCTGCGCGCTTTTGCATCTCTGCCACTTCACTTTCGCTGAGTGTGAAAGCGGTCATCAAGATGATCGGGATGTGCTTGAGCGCTTCGGTTTGGCGGATACGCGCTGCGATCTCATCGCCTGTGTAGCCTGGCATTCGGATGTCCATCAAGGCAAGTTCGGGCAGCTCGCCCTGATAAGTGCCGTTTTCGACGCTATCAAGCCACGCCCAAGCAGTGCGCCCATCAGGAAAAGGCAACGGTTTTTCGCCCCAAACCGTGACGACCATCTGGACGAAATTGCGGATATCAGGATCATCTTCTACGATTAGCCACGTCATAGCGCTCGTTCTCCCGACGTTTGGCAGATGTGCTCGATCGATGCAATTTTTGCTTATTATAACATAGGCTAGATAATTGACGCGCAAAACGACGCCTGTAGGTGCGCTACAGGCGTCGTTGAGCTAGCTGCGCATGGTCAGCGCCATGACGGCCTTTTGCACATGCAACCGATTCTCAGCTTCGTCGTAGACGGCGCTTTGCGGGCCGTCGATGACTTCATCGGTCACCTCTAAGCCACGATCGGCCGGCAGGCAATGCATGTAGATGGCATGCTCTTTAGCGAGCGCCATGCGCCGCGCATCGCATATCCAATCGGTATATTGCTTGCCGATGCGCGCCGACTCCGCGTTATCGGTCGTGGTCAGCAAGGCGCCCCAAGATTTTGGATAGACGGCGTCGGCATCTTTGAAGGCCTCGTCCATATCGTGCGTGATCTCAAGGCTGCCGCCACTCTTGCGCGCGTTCTCTTGCGCCTGTGCGATGATCTCTGGCATGAGCTTGTACTCAGGCGGATGCGCTAAGGCGACGTTCATGCCCAGGCGCGTCATGAGCAGGATCAGGCTCTGCGGCACGCTGATCGGCTTCTGGTAGCTGGCGGCATAAGCCCAGCTGACGGCGATCTTGCGCCCTTTGAGGTTGCGGCCGAAGCGTTCCATCAGCGTCATGGCATCGGCGAGGACTTGGAACGGATGATAGACGTCGCACTGCATGTTCAGCACAGGCACGCGGCTGTATTTGGCCACTTCACGGATATACTTATTGCCGAAGTTCCAGTCGCATTGGCGGATAGCGATGCCATCAGCGTAGCGCCCGACGATCTCGCCAATCTCTTTGGCAGTATCGCCATGGGCAATTTGCGTGGTCTCGCTATCAATGAACATGGCGTGTCCGCCCAGTTGCGCCATACCTGCCTCAAAGCTAGTGCGTGTGCGTGTGCTGGTGAAGAAGAAGAGCATCGCCAGCACTTTATCGCGCAGCAGCGCGTGTGGCTCGCCAAGCGCACGGCGGCGCTTCAAGTCCCAGGCCACATCGAAGACGGTCTCCAGCTCTTCAAGCGTCCATTCCTGCGTAGTGATCAGGTCGCGTCCACGTAGATCGGTCTGCATGTCAAGCCTCTCAACTTTCAGAGGATCGGTGAATCTTCAGCGGCTGAATGATAGCATTCAGGGCGCCACTTGGTCAAAGAGATGGTACTTGACTTGGCAGTAAAAGCGTGTTATGATAGTTGCGAACATGGGGATGAACTAGGTTCGACGGGGAAGGTTGAGCGCATACTGCAAGCCGTGGCGCACGTCCACGTAAAAACGGGCAAACAAGTAGATGCGAACACTCGCACTGCACCGGCTCTCGCTCTGGCTGCCTAATCTAGCCGAGCAAAGCCAGCTGACCCGAGGGTCAGCCGTCTGCCTGCTTCAGGTTCGGTTGGAGCAGCCGCAGGCGTCACTAAGACCGAACTGCTGCGCCGTGAGACCGATAAATGGCGCCTAAGACTGATCGGTTGGCTGCGCAGGCTCTTGTTAGGCTGAGCTGAAGCAGCGAGACTTTAACCGCCTAACTAAGCTTGTAGATGTATGCAGGAGAGCTTCTTCGGACCCGAGCTGCAATGCTCGGCATCTCCACACTCAAGGGAACGGCGAAGCGAAGCGCTTCGCCGTTTCTTTTCCCTAACTAAACCTCCTCAACAGCTGAATCAGCCGCTTGCTGGCTGAAATCAAGCCTTTATCCCTATCTCAGCGCGCGCTCAATCTTAAGTTTATCTCAATGTTTTGTTGCACCTAATTTTCGCCCATCCTGTGCAGAATTGCACGGCTTTGGGCGCTGCAGGCACTTTGCAAGATTTGGCACAGTGGCGCGGCAGAGACCACTTGGGCGCATCAGCACAAGCCAAAGGCGCTTTGTGAAAGATATAGCAAAATGCTTTCTCAATGTAAGCCAAGGCCAAGAGCAGGCGCGAGCTCAGTTTGGTTTGCAATCGGGCTGCGACGCAAATTTAACCGAGCAGGCGTGCGCAAGCCTTGATTCTACGCATGGCTGCTTGACAGGATGCCTGAGGCGTCACATGATAAGAAGCGAACTCTTGTTAAGAGCAAGTGAAGGAGTTTGCTCCAATGCAGAAGACGGAATTGGTCAAAGCGATTGCCGAGAAGACGGGTCATAGCCAGAAGGCGGTCGGCGAGGTGGTGAGCGCCATGTTGGACATCATCACAGCCACGCTGAAGAACGGCGATAAGGTGACGCTGACGGGCTTCGGCACCTTTGAGGTGCGCGAGAAAAAGGCGCGTACAGGCACTAACCCGAGCACCGGCGCGAAGATCCAAATTCCTGCAGGCAAGAGTCTCAAGTTCAGCGTCGGCGCCACGCTCAAGAGCGAGGTGACCGGCAAAGCTCCTGCCAAGAAGAAGAGCGCGAAGAAGCAAGAGTAGCCTCATCTTCGGCAAGAGCGCACTGCGCCCGTGTTCAAGCACGGGCGCATGTGTTTCTAACGCAAGATTTATCGCAGCTGCCTGCAGGCTGTGTTATGACTAGGCCGAGAATTTTCACAGCCACAAGGAAGTCCATATGCTCAGGGAAGCTCGGGTCGCCTTGCTGATAAGGGTTATTATCGGAAGCGCGCTGCTGGCACTTCTCAGCGGGCTGTTTGGCGCGCCGCAAAGCTCGCAGGCGCAGGTGCCAACTGCCACGCCGCAGCCGACCGCGACCTCGCCGCT
>RFIM01000322.1 GCA_003695215.1 Chloroflexota bacterium | reverse complement strand
GTGAATTTGGTGATGGCGAAGATCAGCATCACGATGAAGGTCACTACGGCGCCAATGCCGCTGATGAGCATGTTGATGCGCCAATGTGGAAAATGCTCCAGCGTAGTGACTTCATTGGTGATTTTCTCGCCTGGCTTTAGCTTGCCTGCCTTCCAGAAGCGCACTACCATGCCTGCCTGCGAGAGCGTGAAGCTCAAAAAGACGCCGACGGCATAGAGCGGAATCAGCAGCGTGACGTTCGCTTGCAGGAAGACTACCAGCAAGCCTGCCAGCAAGCCGAGCGTCATGATGCCAACTGAGAAGACCAGCCGTGAGCCGCGAATGGTCAATTGGCGTGGCAAGAAGCCATCAGCAGCGACTAATGCCGCAAGCCGCGGGAAGTCGGCGAAGCCTGTGTTGGCAGCCAGCAGCAAGATCAGCGTTGTGCCGATCATCGTGGCGTAGTACATCAGGTTCTCGCGCCCGTAGACGGCGCGCGCCATCTGCGAGACGACTGTCTCGTGGTGTGATGGCACAGCTTGCACCGCATTTGCCAAGAGCGTGAAGCCGACGAAGATGGTCACCAAGATGGTGCTCATCACCATCAGCGTGGCAGCGGCGTTGCGGCTGCGCGGCTCTTTGAAGGCGGTGATGCCATTGCTGATCGCCTCGATGCCTGTCAGCGCGGCACAGCCGCTGGAAAAGGCGCGCAGCACGATGAACCATGTCAGCGGCTCGATGATGTCGTGATGAATCATCTCAACGCCGCTCACAGGGCTCAGGCGGCCCAGCGAGACTTCGATCAGGCCGACGATCAGCAGCGTGAAGGACATGAAGATGAAGAAATAGGTCGGGATGGCGAACATCCGCCCTGACTCTTTGACGCCGCGCAAATTGGCGATAGTCATCAGGATGATCACGAATAGCGCCAATTCCACGCGCAAGCCGCGCAGTTCTGGCACGGCCGAGACGATCTGCGCTACGCCGCTGGAAATGCTGACAGCGACCGTCAGCACGTAGTCGATCAGCAGCGCTGCTGCGGCAACTTGCGCAGGCAGCTCGCCCAGATTATCGCGCGCCACGATGTAGGCGCCGCCGCCGTTCGGGTAGGCTAGAATCGTCTGCCGATAGGAGATCGTGACGATGAACAGCAGCACCGCAATGGCGAAGGCGATGGGGATCGAAATGCCGAAATAGGCTGAGCCCGCAAAGGCCAAGATGACCAGAATTTCTTCAGTGGCATAGGCAGTGGATGAGAGCGCGTCTGAAGCAAATACAGCCAGACCAACGGCGCGGCTTACAGCTTGATGCGGTAAGTCTTTCGTCGCCAGCGGCTTCCCGACCAGCATCCGCCACAAGTTCGGACGCTTTTCTTGAAGCGCAGTCATAGTGATGAGGATTCCCTCGGCAGCGCACGTGCTTGTTCTGCGAAGATGCAGAATTTCCCCATGCAAGCGGCGAGCTGCCGATGCTGCATTTTACAAGATTGTTGTAGCTTGTCAAGCGGAGCTGCCCAATGACGCCAAAGCGCGCAGGGCGGAGCCTTTGGGCCCGTGGCAAACAAGAGCAGTGCCACATATGACAGAAGCGGCTATACTTACGCCTCAAATTGCTGAGCTAGAAAGCCATAGAAGCATGCCCGACATCCATTTCGATCGCTACTACCGCTACGACGACCTGACTCGCCTTCTGCATGCCTACGCAGAAGAATTTCCGCAGTTGGTGCAAGTCCAGAGCCTTGGCAAGAGCTACGAAGGGCGCGATATCTGGTTGGCCACGCTCACCAATCGCGCCACAGGCGCCGCTGAGGAAAAGCCCGCGCTCTGGGTAGATGGCAACATTCATGCCAGCGAAGTCTCGCCATCCTCAGCCTGCCTGTACCTGATTCAGGCCCTGACCAGCGGCTACGGCAAGCACGCCGACTTCACCCGCGCTCTAGATACGCGCACGTTTTACGTCTGCCCGCGCCTGAATCCTGATGGCGCCGAGCTGGCGCTCGCCGATAAGCCGCGCATCATCCGCTCCAGCACGCGCCCGTATCCCTACGATGAAGAAGGCCTGGAAGGGCTGATCGAGCAAGATATCGACGGCGACGGGCGCATGCTGCAAATGCGCATCCCCGATCCCAACGGCGCCTGGAAGCCGCACCCTGACGAGCCGCGCCTGATGATCCGTCGCGATCCAACCGAAGTCGGCGGCACCTACTACCGCATCCTGCCCGAAGGCTTGATCAAGAACTATGATGGCGTCACCATCAGCCTGATGCGCAATAAAGAAGGCTTGGATTTGAACCGCAACTATCCGGCCCATTGGCGCCAAGAAGGCGAGCAGGTCGGCGCAGGCGAATATCCGACTAGCGAGCCAGAAGTGCGCGCTGCAGTCGCTTTCATCGTGGCGCATCCCAATATCACGGGCGCTGTCGCCTTCCACACTTGGAGTGGCGTGCTCTTGCGCCCGTCAGGCGTCGCACCTGACGACTCGCTGCCCGCTGAAGACCTCTGGACATTCCAGCACATCGGCAAGAAAGGCACTGAGCTGACAGGCTATCCTGCCATCTCGAATTTCCATGACTTCAAGTATCATCCCAAGGAAGTCATTACAGGCACCTTTGACGACTGGGCTTACGATCATCTCGGCCTGTACGCTTGGACAGTCGAACTTTGGAGCCCACAGCGCCAAGCCGGCATCACGGAATACAAGTTCATCGACTGGTACCGCGAGCATCCTGTTGAAGACGCGCTCAAGATGCTCAAGTGGAGCGATGAGAAGCTGGACGGCAAAGGCTACGTGGATTGGTACGCCTTTGAGCATCCGCAATTGGGCACGATCGAGTTAGGCGGCTGGAACATGCAGTACGCGTGGCGCAATCCGCCGCCGCAATACCTGGAGCGCGAGATCGCGCCTTTTGCCGACTGGCTGACTTGGCACGCCTTGATCTCGCCGCGCCTGGAGCTGCACAGCACGCAGGTCACGCCGTTAGGCGAAGGCAACTACCTAGTGCGCCTTGTGGTGCAAAACAGCGGCTGGCTGCCGACGTACGTCTCCAAAAAGGCGCTGGAGCGCAAAGTGGTGCGCGGCGTGATCTGCGAAGTGCGCTTGCCTGAAGGCGCCAAGTTGCTCAGCGGCAAAGAGCGCCACGATTTCGGGCAGCTGGAAGGGCGCGCCTACATCGGCAGCTCTGCCACGCCATGGGCAGTTTGGCGCGCAGGCGGCACCTCTGATCGGCTGAAGGCCGAATGGGTGATTCACGCGCCGCAAGGCGGCACTCTCGAGCTGATCGCGCGCCAAGAGCGCTCAGGCGTCGTGCGCGTCAGCCTAACTCTAGGAGGATGAGCATGCGTTCCGATCTCGATCGCTTGATGGGCGAGTATCGTCTTGACGCTATCGTTGTGATAAGCGATGAGACGCCTAATCCGTTCCGCGATTATCTGACGAACTGCGCCAAAGCGCACGGCCATATCTTCAAAAAGCGCGATGAGCCAGCTGTGTTCGTCGTCTCAGGCATGGAAGTGGACGAAGCCGCAAAGAGCGGCCTGCGCGTGATGACGCACCACGACTTTGAGTTTGCCCAGCTCTACAACCAATTCGGCGATCAGCCAATGCGCTTGCGCCGCGAGCTGTTCTTGAATTATCTGCGCAAGCTCG
>RFIM01000321.1 GCA_003695215.1 Chloroflexota bacterium | reverse complement strand
GGTCGGATGCTGAACGAACGGCTGGGCAAGATTCACTTTGCCCTGACCTACGTCGGCTTCTTCCTGACCTTCTTCCCAATGCACTTCTTGGGCTTGGAAGGCATGCCGCGCCGCATCTACACCTACGATCCGAAGTACGAGGCGCTCAACGCGCTCTCAACTATCGGCGCGCTGATCATGGCTGTGGCGATTGTGCCATTCCTGGTCAATTTGGCGGTCTCGCTAGTCTCGGGCAAGCCTGCAGGCAGCAATCCGTGGCGCGCGCTGACGCTCGAGTGGATGACCAGCTCGCCGCCGCCGGAGCACAACTTCGATGAGCTGCCGATCCCTGCTGCCGATCCGTACGGCTACGGCACGCCTGAAGGCGCTGCCTACCTTGCTAGTGGCGGCAGAGTAGCTTTGCCTACCAGCAGACACGACCATGGCCACGTGGATCAACCGATTGAGCGCCCTGCCACAGGCGACTGAGCGCTGAGCGTGCCTGAGCAGGCCTGCTCAGGGCCTGCTCAGGGCGTGACGGCGCGTGAGCAGTACAGGATATTGAAATGACCACAATGCAGACAGCTTTCGATCAAGAGCAGTATCAGCGCGAGCAAGCGCTTAAGAACGCGCGGCTGGGCTTGCTGCTGTGGCGCTTCGCCAATGGCATGGCATTCGTCTTCTTCATCTTCGCCAACTTGCTGATGCGCAATGTGCAGCCTTCATGGCCGCCGCCTGGCGTCGAGCGCCTGCCCATTGCCCTGCCAATCGCGATCACGCTGGTTATCCTGCTGAGCGGCATGACCGCCACGCGCACGCTCAGAGCCGTGCGCGCTAACGAGTTCGGGCGCGCACTGCAATTCGGCGTGGCCACTGTGGCGCTCGGCGTGCTCTTCTTCATTGGCTTGTTGGCGGCTGGCGCGCAGGTCACGCCGAGCGGCCCGTACAGCTCAATTGTGTGGGCGATGCAATTCTTCCATGGGCTGCATGTGACAGCCGCCACGGTGTTGCTGAGCCTTGTGCTGATCGGCGTGTGGCGCAGGCGCTACTCAGCTGAGCAGCACTGGGGCGTGGAAGCCAGTGTGGTCTTCTGGCACTTTGTGGACGCCATGTGGCTTGTGTTCTTCGCCTTCATTTACGTGCTATAGCGAACGCAGAGAGGCAACTTACAGATGGTTTTACCGATTCCCGCCTTCGTGATCCGTCCTGGCTTCATCCGCGCTGTGATCGGTATGATCTTAGGCGGCGTGGTAATAGGCACAGCCTATGCAGCGCTGGCTCTGGGCGAGAAATACATCGTAGCGCTGCTATGCATGGCGATCTTCGGCCTGTTGTTCGGCGGCGTGCGCGGCTTGCTGCTCGGCTTGATCCTGCACGTGCCCGTCCATGTGCTGCTGCATTGGCCAGTGCCGCCACAGACGGCCGATTTCGGCACGATCTTAGTGGCGCTGATCGTCTATCTGCTGCTAGTGCCAGGTGGCATGCTGACGCACGGTTTCTTGGTCAGGCGTTTCATTGGCGCGGGCATTGTAGCGGTCTTGGTAGTGCCGGCCTACGTCACCTTCCTGATAGCTTTCCCATTAGCGCCGGGCGCAGGCGTGGTGCAAGGCTCGCTCTTGATCCTGTCAGGCGTCGGCGGGACGTTCGGCTTCCTATGGGGCATGGGCGCGTTGGCGCCGGGCGCCTCTGCCCATGAGGGCCCAGCTTATTGGGCGACGCTCGAAGCAGCACAGAAGCCGCGCTTCGGCCTGCGCGAAGCCATTGCCCTAGCGCGCAAGACCATCCCGCCATTGGTCGAGACTTTCCGCCCGCTCATTCAGCCGATCGCTGTGGCAATTGGTGTGACGCTCGGCTTGGTCTTCATCATTTTCATGATCGCCACCAATCCGATCGTGCCTGTCAGCCGCTTACAAACGACCAACGAAGCGGCTTCAGCGGTTGCAGTCACTACAGATAAACTGATCGCCTTCATTGTGATCACTGTCGTGGTTATTGGCGCTGTGTCGACTTTGGCCATCGGCTTGGCGCTCTTGATGCGCTATGCCAACCGCGAGGTCAATACCGCCAAAGAGATGAAGCCTGAGCCGATCAAGAATCCGCCCTGGCCTTTGCGCCTGGCCGATTTCATCGTCGCCTGGATTAGCGACATCTTCAGCGGATTGCGTAGCACTTTCCAACGCTGAGGCGATCGCGATAATCTAACAATCAGCAATGCGCTCAAGCCGTGTCAGCAAACTGATGCTGGCGCGGCTTGACTTTTGACTCGGTTCTGTTATATGCTTGCCTCAGACATTTCATTTCGGTTAGTGCTCTATTGAATCGCGTTATCACCTGCACTGTAGCGCTCAAGGTTATCGGATATGTGCTTATCCTCTGAAGAAGTCAGACGTCTGATCCGATTGCTCACGCCGCTTTTCGACACGCGCGATCGGCGCCAAAACATCTTGATGTGGGCTTTCTGGGAAGATCAAGAGCTACAGCATTGCGTCAATCTAGATCAGAGTCCGCGGGACTTCACGCAGCAGCTGATCGCCCATCTGGCACAGCGTGATTGCGCAGCATTGATGGCGCTCCTACAAGCTGTGCAGGAGCGCGAGGAAGGCGCTTGGATCGAGCGCTTGCAACCATTCGTGGAGCGCTTGCGCAGGATGCTCTCGCCTGAGCAGCCTAGATACAGGTTGTTCGTCTGCTATCGGCGCAAAAGCTGGGACTTCACGCATCGCCTTGTGGCCGATCTGCGCACAAAGATCAATGC
>RFIM01000320.1 GCA_003695215.1 Chloroflexota bacterium | reverse complement strand
CCCGATGGCCGCGGCAAAAATAAGGAAGACGTGGTCGAAGGCGAAGTGGTGGACTGAGCCTGCCACGCTAGGCTGGCACACAGCGGCGCGGATCAGCCGATCCGCGCCGCTTTTTTAGTCGTTATCGTGCCGCTCGGCGCTCTCGCTATAGATGGTCAGCAGCATGCCGCTGATCAAGCCTGCGATGTAGCGCACAGTGGCCACGGCGCGCCCATAGCGCATTCGCGTCGGCCCTAAGACCATCAAAGCGCCTGTGGTCTGCTCGGGCACGCCATAACGGCTGATGACCATGCCAAGATGCTGGATATCTTGCCAGCGCCCTTCGCCACCGATCACTACGCGCACTTCGCCAATCGCCTGATCGGGCAGTTCTGCCACAATAGCTTGCAGCACTTGTGGCTCTTCAATAGCGCGGATAGCTTGCTGCACGCCAATGCGCTCAGTGAACAGCGTCAGCATCTCGCTCAGCCCTTCGCGGTAAGTGAAGCGCATCGGCGCGCGATCCGCCTCCTCCATCACGTCGGCGATCACTTCGATGATCTCGCGCGCCAACTCGTTCTCCACTTGCTTGGCGCGGCTGCGCACTTGCTCGGCGTTCAGGCCTTCGCACAAAGCATTCAGCTGATCGGCAAGCGCGCTGAGCTGCTCCTGGCTAGGCACTTCGGCCAGAGTCAGCATTTGTTGGCGTACCTCGCCGCCATGCAGCACTAAGACCATCATCACCACGCGCCCTTGCGTGGCCAACAGCGCCAAATGCTTGTATTGGCAGCTGACCGCCCGTGGCGAAGTGACCAGAGCGGCGCCTTGTGCTTTGCGCGCCATCAGCGCTGCTGCCAGGCGTAAGCCGCTCTCCAGATCGTTGGCCACGGGCGCAAAAGCCGAGTCGAGCGCCTGTTTCTCATCAGGCGGAAGCTCGTCTGAGAGCAGACGGCGCACGAAGTAGCGATAGCCGACTTCGGTTGGCACGCGGCCGGCTGAAGTGTGCGGTGCAGCCAACAAGCCGAGTTCCTCAAGGCGCGCCATTTCGTTGCGAATGGTAGCGCTGCTCAGGTTGGAGAGATACGTCTCTGCCAAAAACTTGCTGCCAACAGGCTCGGGCTTATTGGTATACTCGCGGATGATCAGGGCCAAGATTTTCTCTTGCCGCTCGGTAAGTTCGGGCAGCCCTGCCGCGTCTAAGTCTCTGTCTACCATACCTGTCCCAGTACAATCACAGCTACCTCGTGGATATGGTACAATTGTAGCAGCATCAGCTGATGAAGGAAGAGTCAAGATGGGAAAGCACACCTTTGATGTGACCGATAGCAGCTTCGCAGCCGAAGTCCTGAGCAGCCCGACGCCTGTCTTGGTAGACTTTTGGGCGGATTGGTGCCAGCCCTGCAAGATGATCGCGCCGATCGTAGACGAAGTTGCAGCGCGCTTCGAAGGGCGTTTGCGCGTCGCCAAGCTAGATATTGATTCCAATCCGCAGACCACTGAGCAGTACAACATTCAGGGCATTCCCACGCTCGTCCTGTTCAAAGATGGCGCCGCTGTTCACTACATTGTGGGCTACCGCACTCGCGATAAGCTCGAAGCCGAGCTGAAAAAGCACCTCGCGCCTGAACAAACCTGAAACGCATGCCTTCTGCGAGGTCAGCTCATCAAGCTGACCTCGCCCTTTGCCAAGTTGCCTCAACACCGCGCCCAGTGGTAGACTTCACCGCATTGGCTACACAGATGTTCAGAGAAGATGGCTCACTATGGCGCAAACAATGCAAGGCGTGTTCTTTCTAGGCGCAGGGCAGCTAGAGCTGCGCGAAGTGCCCATTCCAGAGCCTGCGGAAGGCGAAGTGGTGGTCAAAGTTGGCGCAGCCACTACCTGCGGCACTGATCTGAAAGCCTATAGGCGCGGGCACAAGCTCTTCAAGCCACCTATGCCCTTCGGTCACGAGTGGGCGGGCACGGTTGTGGCGCTTGGCAAGGGCGTGCAAGGCTTCAAAGAGGGCGATCGCGTCACGGCAGCGAATTCGGCGCCGTGCGGCGCGTGCTATTACTGTCGGCGTGGCAAGCCGCAGCTGTGCCTGCACCTTGAGTCGCGCTTCAACTGGGGCACCTATGCCGAGTATCTGCGCGTGCCTGCGCACATTGTCAGCATGAATATGCACAAAATTCCCGATCACCTCAGCTTCGCTGAGGCAGCGTTCATCGAGCCTTTGGCATGCGCTGTGCTGTGCATCAATTACGCTGAGATCGCGCTTGGCGATACTGTGGCGATCATCGGCAGCGGCGCGCAAGGCTTGATGCAAATCCAGCTGGCGAAGGCAATGGGCGCTTCTCGCGTCATCGCAGTTGGGCGCGCGCATGGCAGGCTCGCGGTTGCAGCACAGCTCGGCGCCGATCACACTATCAGCACGCTTGAGACAGACGCGGTCGCGGCAGTTAGGGCACTGACCGAAGGGCGCGGCGCCGACGTGGTTATCGAGGCAGCGGGCAGCGCCGAGACTTGGCAAATGGCTTGCCAGATGGCGCGTCCTGCAGCCACAGTAGTGCTATTCAGCGGTTTGCCTGGCGGCACGCAGGTCAGCTTTGATGCAACGCACGTGCATTACGATGAGATCACGCTCAAAGGCGTTTTCCATCACACGCCGCGCACGGTCGAGCAGGCGCTGCAGATGCTAATCAGCGGTCAGGTGAACGTCAAGCCGATGATTAGCGGCGAAATTTCGCTGCGCGAGGTCGAAGAAGGCCTGAATCGCATGGCGCGCAGTGAGGTCATCAAATTAGCTGTGCTACCTGAGCTGGACTGAGGGCTTCGCCGAGCATGCGCTGCATACTTCCGATAATAAATGTTATCGAATTGCTGCACTCGGCGCATTGATTGCATTGACCAGCGCTCAGCTCTGTGCTACACTTAGAAAGCCTATCGAGGAGGGATGGCAGAGTGGTTGATTGCGGCGCTCTTGAAAAGCGTTGTGTCGCTTGACGGCACCGGGGGTTCGAATCCCTCTCCCTCCGCCTGAGGACATCACTTTGCGACTAGCCATACTCTCGGATATTCACGGCAATTTGCACGCGCTTGAGGCAGTTCTGGCCGATGTGAGCGCTTACGCTGCGCCTGACCAAATCTGGGTGCTGGGCGATCTATGTTTGATGGGCGCGCACCCTGCTGAGTGCCTGCAATGTATCCGCAGCTTGCCAAACGTCAGGGTCATCAGCGGCAACACCGATCGGCGCCTGATCACAGGGCAGCGCAGCCCAGTGCGCCCGAAGGATGCTGAAGAATGGGCGCACTTCGCTGAGTGGCTTGCACAGCGCGACCAATGCCATAATTGGACAATCAGCCGCCTGAGCTACGCCGACTGCGAGTATCTGAGCCAGCTGCCGCCTGAGCTTGAGCTGCACGTGCCCAATTACGGCTGGCTAATCGGCTATCATGGCGCGCCTGGCAACGACGAAGCCAACTTGCTGCCTGATATGCCTGCCGATGAAATCCTCGATCACTTCCTCGATCGTGAAGGCCGCTTCGGCGTCGGCGGACACACACACATCGCCATGGATCGCGAGCTAGGCGCATGGCGCGTGGTGAACGTCGGCAGCGTTGGCTTGCCCAAAGACGATCCGCGTCCAGCCTACGTCATCGCCACTTTCAACGGCACAGCGCAGGTCGAGATTCGGCGTGTGGCCTACGATGTTGAGCAGGCGATCAAGGCGCTGGAGCAATCAGGCAATCCATCTTGGCAATGGGCAGCTGAGAACTTCAAGCGCGCCTAAAGCAGATTGCGCCTGCGTCCGCCGCTCACCTGACCTTCTAATTGCAGCACGCTCACGCCGCCGTTGACGTCCCCAATGGCAAAGCGCGTGCCGTTCAAGGCAACGTCAGCGCACGTGATGGCATGCGCCGCGCGGAAAGTCGCCACAAGTTGCTGCGTACGCACCACATAAACGCGCAACCATTGTGCTGCATCAGCGCTGAAGAGCAGCTCGCCATTTGGCGTATAGCCACAGGCTACGATCCTCGCACTGTTGCGCACAAAGGTCGCTGTGGCGCCGCTGCGCCGATCAAACACGCTCAAGGTGCCATCAGCCATGCCCAACACGATCAAGGCGCCTTCAGGATGAAAAGCAGCTGCTGTATAGGCGCTCTCAAGTGCGGCAAAACTGCGGATCAACTCGCCCTTGGCGAGCGACCACAAGCACGCGCTGCCTTCTTTGCCTAGCGAGAGCAACAACTCATCGCTCGGACTGAATAAGCAAGCCGTCACAGCATCGCGATGACCTCGCAACGTCAGCACAAGCTGACCGCTCTCAGCATCGTACAGTCGGATGGCTCGATCCATGCCGCCTGCAGCTACCAGCCAGTTCGAACGCGGCATGGTGCCGATTTTGAGTGGTTTCAAGCTGAAAGCAACAGCCGTGACCGCGTCGTTGTGCACGCCGTATTGGCGCAGCTGCGCGCCGCGATCCAAGTCCCAGGCCCGCACTGTGCGGTCGCTGCCCGCTGAGAGCGCCATGCGTCCATCAGCGCGCACAGCTAGCCCATTGACGCTGCCAATATGCCCTTGCATAGTTTGCAGCAGCTCGCCCGTCTCAGCTTGCCAGATGCGCAGCTCGCGATCCAGCGACGCGCTGACGACTCGGCGTGAGTCTGGCGTGAAGGCGAGGTCATTCACAGCTGCGCCGTGTGCCTCGATTGGCTTGTGCGTCTCATCAGGCATGTACCATAACCGCATCGAGCCATCTAGCGCGCCTGAGAGCAAATGTCCGCTCGGATCGATAGCGCAAGCCTTCAATTGCGCGCGGTGCCCTGTGTAGCGCGCCAAAAGGCGTCCGCTTTGCACATCCCACAGCCGCAACGCTTTGTCGTCATTGCCCGCCGCGAGCAGCAAACGCTCGCCAATGAACGCCAATGCTAGGCTCGTCACAGCTGAGGCGCCGCCTTTGAAACGCCGCAACAACTTGCCGCTGCGTCCATCCCACACGCACAGCTGCCCATCCGCGCCGCCCGTGACCACGAGTGGATGCCGTTCCTCTAAGCCCGCGCAGGCCGTGACCGCGCCGCGATGGGCGTCAAGCGTCTCGATGAGCGAATTGCCTTCAGCATGCCAAAAGCGCACCTTGCCTTCAGCATCGCCCGAAATAGCAAGACGCATCCCATTGGCGCCGAGCGCGAAAGCGCAGCAGGTCACAGCAGCAGGATGCGCGTAGAATTCAGCGCGCAAGGCCCCACTCTGGACGTCCCAAAGGCGCAAGAGCCGATCCTCGCCAGCTGTCAGCGCTAGCGTTGCATCGGCGCTGAGCGCGCAGCCTAGCACAGCGCGCTTGTGCGCCCACGTATGCAAGCAAAAGTTGCTCGATAAGTCCCACAGGTGCGCTTTGCCGTCGGAACTGGCGCTCAGAGCGAAGCGTCCATCAGCGCTTAGCGCGCAAGCGAGCGGCGTCGCGGCACCTTCACCAGCTAGCCACTCATGGCTCAGCATGCCATCAAGCCAAAGGCGCAAATAGCCATCTGCACATATAGCAAGCCATGTTGTGCCATTGGCGCCTGCTTTTTTCTCAACTGCTAGCCGATTGACCGCGCTCTGCAGCGCGCGGCTGGCAGCTAGGCCTATGATAGGTGCGCCTTGCCACACCACAAGCGGCTCAGGCGGCTGCTCATCATGCGGCGACCACAAGACGCGCAACCAGGCGCCTCTCCAACGTGCCGCTGATTGGCGCAAGCTCTCAGCAAGGGCAGGCACTAGCCGCAGCCGATTATAAAGTTGGCTGAACAGCGCGTTGATATCGCCGCCAATGCTCGGAATCGCGTGCTGCACAGCCTGCGCCACATGCTCTAGCGCGGCCGCTTGCGCCAGATGGCCTTCAGCGCGCAAGGTCAGGCGCGCCTCAAGCAAATCGTCCAAGACGTGCGCCACTGAGACGCGCTTCAAACGCGCCGCCAAGAAGGCGATATCTGTGAGCAGCGCAAAGGCAGCCATGCCGCCTTCAGCGCGCAAGGCGTGCGCCGGCAGATGCTGCAACGCATAGAGTTCCATTGCCTCAGGATCGGCGCGCTGCAAGGCGCTGACCAGATGCTTATGCGCAGCGCGCACGCGATCCGCTGCGTTTTCCAAAAGCCAGTAGCGCAAAGCGCCATGTGTGAGCTGCCAGGCGCTTCTATCAGCGGCTTCTTGCAAGAGCGGACGCAGAAGCGCCAAATGCGACGACAACGCGCTCGGCTCAAGGCTCAGCAGAAGCGCCAACAGGCGATTCGGCAAAGGCGCGCGCGCTGCCGCGAGCAGATAGATCGGCTTGCTATCCTCGGCGCTCAGGCGCGCCAAGAGCATCTGCCATAGCGCATCCAATCCGCTCGGCAGCTCCTCTAAATCGGCGAGCGTGAGCTGCCCGTAGGCAAGGCAAGCCGTCACTACATTCAAGTAGAGCGGATTGCCTTGCGCTTTCTCGATCAAGGCAGAAAGGTCAACGTCGCCGCTGCTCAAATTCGGCATGAGCGCAGCAAAATGCGCGCTGAGCGTGGCGTACAGTGCGTTACGATCTTCATTGTTATCAGCGCGCAAAGCTAAGCAGCGCGCATTGCGGAAGAGCAGCTCTAGCTCGGGGTGCGGCGCCGAAGCAACCACCAGGCGCAGCGCCTCAGGGAAATTCTGCAACATCGCGCGCACCAAATCGACAATGGTGCCGCCTGTATGCTCGAAGGCTGCCTCGAGCGCGTCTATGAACAAAAAAATCGGCGGCTCGGGCGGCAATTGGCTGAGCGGCGCTAGCACGCGGCTCTCAAATATCTCTAGCGGCTCCATCAGCACCTCACGGAGCGCGTCGCCTGTTGGCTCTTCGGGCCGAGCGGGCAGGAAGGCGCTCAGCTGCCAGGCCAGGCTGTCTACAAAATTGCGCGGATCAAGGCTGCGCACCTGATCGCTGCTCAGCTCATAGCGCACAGCGCGTTGGCCAACCAGCTCGGCGAGGCGGCGCATGAGCGTGCTTTTGCCGATGCCATGTGCGCCAACGACATACAAGACGGGCGGCGCTGACCGATCTGAGCGCCAACCCTGGAACGCCTCTAGGGCCCAGCTGTGTTCAACGAACAGCTCAGGCGCCTTGTATTTCGCAGTTGGCTCAGGTGAGACGGCCTTCAGCGAGCCCGTGCTGCGGCGCGCCTGAACTACAATCGCCTGGCGCTCTTGTGTAGCGCGCAGTGCATCGCTAAAAGCTTGTGCCAGAGCGCTCGCCGTCTGGAAGCGATCGGCGGGCAGCTTGGCGAGTGCGCGCTGGATCACGCCATCCACAGCGGGCGGCAAGTCCGTACGATAGGCGCCTAGCAGCGGCGGCAAGTCGTGCAGGTGCTTATACATCAGCGAGAAGACGTTCTCGGCCTCGAAAGGTGGCTCGCCCGTCAGCATTTCAAAGAGGATGACGCCGAGGGCGTAGATATCGGTCTGTGGTGTGGTCAGCAAGCCTTGCCACTGCTCTGGAGGCATGTAGGCAGGCGTGCCGAGCGCTTCGCCGGTGCGCGTCAGGCCTTGCGAGCCCGAGAGCTTGGCGATGCCAAAATCGCACAAATAAGCGTTGCCCTGCCTATCCAGAAGCACATTGTGTGGCTTGAGATCGCGGTGAATTACGCCTTTGGCATGCGCGTGATCTAGCGCAGCAGCTATCTGAGCGACTAAGCGCTCAATGTCTGCTAAGCTCAAGTTTTTGGCGCGCACGCGGCTATTCAAGCTGCCGCCATCAAGGTAGCGCATGACGATGTAGGGAAAGCCGTCAACGTGCCCGTAATCGTAGATAGGCAGGATATGCAAATGCTCTAGATTGGCGATGATCTGCAGTTCGCGCAGGAAGCGCTGATAGGCGGGCGATTCAGGCTCGGCGCGGTCGTTCATCACCTTGATCGCCACTTCGCGATTGACGATCTGTTGGCGGGCCTTGTAGACCGTCGCCATGCCGCCGCGCCCAATGCGCTCGCTGATGAGGTAATTGCCGAGCGTCTTGCCGATCAAATCAAACACAAGCGACCTCGCTTTTGACTCCTGACGCTTGTGTTATAGTATAGCCCTTCTGAGCGCGCTAGGCCGATCTCAGCGCGCCTCAGCCGCGATCAAGACCTCAGCCGTTTGGGCGCCGAGTGCCTTCAGGCTGAAAGGCAGGCGCGCAGGCACGAAGATCGAATCGCCGAGCGACACATGCAACGGCTCTGCACTATTTTCGCTCTCAAGCGCCAAACTGCCCTGGATGACCGTGATCAAACGCGCCTGTCCTGCCTCGCCAAAGCGCCACTGCGCCATCGGCTGCAACGCCAAACGCTCCAGGCGGAAGTATGCGCTATCAATCAGCTGGACGCCTTGCACGCCATCAGCCATTGGCTGCAACGTGTAGGGCCGCTTTGCTTTGGGCTGCACCTCAAAGCGCGTGCAGCGCAACGCTTTCTCCAGATGCAACGGACGCGGCTTGCCATCTAGACCGAGCCGATCCCAGTCATAGACGCGGTAGGTTGTATCGCTAGTCTGCTGCAACTCATAGAGCAGGATGCCTGTGCCGATCGCATGCATTGTGCCAGCAGGCACAAAGATGAAATCGTTGGCTTGCACAGGCACAAACTGCAGATAATCGCGCGCGCGCCCTTCAGCAATGGCACGCCTGAAGGTCTCAGCATCGGTCGGTTGAGCGAAGCCATAGATGATATGCGCGTCGGGCGCGGCATCGACGATATACCAGCATTCAGTCTTGCCGCGCGGCTCGCCTTCCAGCGCTTGTGCTAAGGCATCATCAGGATGCACCTGCACAGAGAGCCAATCTTGCGCATCAATGAATTTAACCAACAGCGGGAATTCGGCTTCGGCTTGCGCCTTGCCCGTCAGCGCTAGCGGCTGCTCTTGGATGAACTGACCGAGCGTTTTGCCGCGCTGCGCGCCGTTAGCAATCCGATTTTGCCAGAAAATCTCCCACGATTCGCCATATGGCTCAGCCGTTGGCAAGCGCTTGCCCAGCCGAGTCTCAAGTTGCCTGCCGCCCCAGACCTTCACATGCAGCGAAGGCTCAAAAAGCAGCGGATACAAGGCTGATTCAGACATTTCTCGCTCCTAGCGCAAGGTCATTTGGCGATACAGGCTCAGGCAAAAGATGCTGAGGCACAAGCCGCCCAGAAAAGCCGCGAGCGGCGCGCTCAGGCGCTCAGGCGCCGTCAGATTTTCGAGAGCGGCTAGGGTGAACAAGGCGCTGGGCGCCAGCAGCCAGCGGTGGAAGGTGCGCTTGCCCGAGAGCCGCTCGAAGAAGCGGGCCAGAAGCCACAGCATCAGCAGCAATAGCAGCAGCAGTAGCCAAGTCAGCGCGATCAGAATCTGATGAAGGGCGATCTCGTCCACTGCTAGGGTTGCTCTCAACGCCGCCGCTTGACAGTGCGCTTAACTTCGCTCTGATCGACCACAGTGCGCTGCTGCTGGATGATCGGATAGTGGCAATTCTTGTACTTCTTGCCGCTGCCACACGGGCAGGGATCGTTGCGCCCTGTGCGGCTCCAAATATCAGCGCGATCAGGCTCAGGCGCGCTCTGACGCACAGGCTGCGGGCGCGCTGCAGGCTTAGGCGCATCATAGGCGCTGATCGAGGCGTGCGTGGCGCGCACATTCTTGGCGCCAATAGTATTCGGCGTGCCGTTCGGCGTAGCCGTAGCAGGCGCTACAGCAGCTTGCTGTGCCACTTCAACACGCAAGAGCGTCCGCACGATGCCGCGCCGTATCTCGGCTTGCAACGCCGTCCACATTTGGTAGGCCTCGCGCTTGTATTCGACTAGTGGATCGCGATTGCCAATCGCCACAGACCAGATGCCTTCGCGCAGGATGTCCAGATCGGTCAGATGGCGCACCCAGAGCTGATCAATGGTGAAGAGAACCACGTCGCGCTCCAGCTGGCGCATAGCCTCAGCATTGCGCGCCGCCGTGACCGCTGCTTCGATCTGATCGTAGACTTGGAGCGCACCTTTGGTCAGCTCTAGAGCGATCGCCTCAGCTTCCATGTGTGCCCAGCGCTCAGGCTTGATCCAGGATGGCACAGGGTAGAGCGCCAAAGCTGCCCGATACAGCTCATCAGGCTTCCAGGCCTCATCGTCATCGTTGCCAGGCGGCACTTCGGTATAGTGTTCGTCAACTAGCGCTGTGATCTCTTCAGCGATCCACTTCTCGATCTGTTCGCGCAGGCTCGGCATTTCCAGCACCTGACGGCGCTGCTGGTAGATGACCTCGCGCTGCTTGTTGACGACGTCGTCGTATTCCAAGACGCGCTTGCGCAGGTCGAAGTTATAGCCTTCGATGCGAATCTGAGCTTGCTGGATTGAGGAAGAGATCAGCCGATTTTTGATCGGCTCATCTTCAGGCATGCGCAGCGTCTTCATCAGGTTCTTGACGCGCTCGCCGCCGAAGCGCCGCATCAGCTCATCTTCCAGTGAGAGATAGAATTGCGATTCGCCAGGATCGCCTTGGCGGCCTGCGCGCCCGCGCAGCTGATTATCAATGCGGCGTGCTTCGTGGCGTTCCGTGCCGATCACATACAGGCCGCCTGCTGCTACCACGATCTCGCGGTCGCGCTT
>RFIM01000044.1 GCA_003695215.1 Chloroflexota bacterium | reverse complement strand
TCTCGCGCATGGCTGAGCAGCACAACATCCTGCTGATGATGTGCGATCAGTGTGCGTTGGAGCGCGGCTTGGCGCAAGGCAAGGTCAGCAAGTGCCTGCCGCAAGGCACAGTGGCGCACGTGCAGGTCGGCTGCTTTCCCGATCTCTACAAAGTGCTCAGCGCCAACCCGCCTGATCAGGTGATCACGCTCTAGGCGTCGGCTTCAGCCTGCTTAGATGGGCACTTGACGCTGCCATAAGAGCAGTAGACGCAGCAATCGCCAGGTTTTGGCCTCAGCCGCGCGTTGCAGCTCGAGCAAGTGTAGAAGTACTGGCAGTAGTCGGTCGGCATGGTCTCTTCCTTAGAGAAGCCGCACTCTGGGCAGGTGATCACTGATTGCAGCTGAATTCCCATCTCCGTAGTCCTTTCGGCGTACAGCTTGTACCTGTGGTATGGGATGAGCTGTACGCCGCTAGCCTTACGCGGGCAATTCAGCGCGCGCCGCCAAGAGCTTGGCGTCGATCTCGCTGACCAATGCCTGATGGCGCAGCCACCACTCCGGATCGCGCTGCGCGTCCAGCTCTTCCACGCTCTTGCCTTGCTGTTCGACCCAGGTGTAGTACTTCAAGTTGTGCCAGCGCGCGCGCGACTCGCGCGTGCCGAGCTGAATCCAGTCTGTGGCCACGGCGTGGAAAGTGCCTTCGATCAAGCCGACGGCTGCGGCTTCATCAGGCGTGCCATAACGCGCGCGCATCTCGTCCATGACGCTGTGATAGCGGTCGAGCGAATCAGTGGCCACTGTGGCGATCAGGCTGCCGCGCCCGAAGCCGAAGTATTTCGCCGTCTTGATGGCGCCGAGGATGTTGCAAATGCCGCTGATGCCGAAGAGCCTGCTGAGCTTGCTGACCACGTCTTCAGGGATGCCGTAGCGCTTCACTAAGGCAGCCTGGCCAGCAGGGTCGCTGAGCGCCAATAGGCCGCGCTTGCAGGTCAGATCGTCAAGGCACATCAGCGCGTCCATGTTGTTGACGTTGTGAATCCAGGTGACGTGCTTATCGCCAATGCCTTGGATATCATGCACGCCATAGCCGTTGTTGTAGAGCGTTGAGCATTGGATCGGCTCCAGGCCGACGATCAGATGACCTGGAAAGACCTGTTTCAGGCGGTCGCCAGCGGCGATAGTGCCTGCGCTGCCCATAGCCGAGCAGAAGGCATCGATGCGCCCGCTGCCAACGCCTTGCGCCTGGAGCTCGGCTGCTAGCTCGACGAGCGTGTTGCCCGTGACGTGATAGTGGAAGCGATAGTTGCCCATCACCTCGAACTGATTCAGGACGCGCACGTTCGGATCGGCGGCGCGCAGCTGGTGCGTCATATCGTATATCTCTTTGACGTTGCTCTCAGAGCCGACCGTGCGGATGATGCGCGCGCCATAGCTCTCGATCAAGGCGAAGCGCTCGCGGCTCATGCCTTCAGGCAGCACCACAATGCTCTGGCAGCCCATGCGCCCGCCGACCCACGCGCCGCCGATGCCATAGTTGCCCGTTGAAGGCCACACCAGCGTGTGACGGCTCGGATCAACCTCGCCGAACAGCGTTTTCTCCAGCAGGACGGAATAAGCCGCGCCGACCTTGTGGCTGCCCGAGGGAAACTCGCGCCCGTACAGCACGACGATATCCGCCTCGACGCCTGTGAGCGCCTTCGGCAAGACGATGTGGTAGACGCGATTCTCAGGATCGCGCCAGGTGATGTTGAACAAATTGATCGGATCGAGCGGCGCGTTCTGCCGTGCCGCTTGCGCCCTAGCGCGAATTTCAGGCGCGATCGTGTGCGGATGAAGCATCTCTTCAAAGGTCGGACCAGTGATCATGGCGATACGTCCTAGCTAAAACGCGTGTGTTGCGTTGAACTTCAGGGAGAAAGCTGAGAAGAGCATAGCATTCAGCGGCTGAATCGGCAAGGCGCTAGAGCTCTGTGCCGAGCAAGCGCGCTAGAGTCGGCAGAATTTGGGCCGCTTGTTCAGGATCGAACGCAGCGCGCCCCGAGCCATATTGGGCTGTGCCATAGAGCACGCGATCGGCCATGCGTTGGCGCTCGGGCGCGCTGAAAGTGGCGAAGGTACGCCGTATCAGAGGCAAGACCGCCTGGAAGGTCTCTGCGCTCAGGCTGCACAGCCAGGCGTCCACAGCTTGCCACAAGCTCAGATCGTGCAGCAAAATCTCGCCGCTGCCGCTCAGAAAGCCTTCCAGCCAAGCTGCAGCGCGCTCAGGCGCATCAGCGGCCGAGAGCGCCAAGCCGAGCCGTCGGGTCGTCTCCTGAGCTTGCCATGCGCCCGAGTCGTGCAGAAGGCGTGTGCAGCGCCCGCTGAGCAAGCCGTGCAAGGCTGGCAAGTCGGCCAGGCGCAGCAAGGTGGCCTGCCAATCGGCGCGTAGCGCTTCATCAGCCAACATGCTGATAGCAGCCTGCACGCTGTTGATATGCCGCAGCATCTGAGCAGCGGCTTCATCGTCCAACGAAGCGCAGGCGTTCGGCAGGCTGATGCAAATGCGCGCCACCAGGCTCTGTACCACCATCTGGACGAGCGCCACGTCCATGCCGCGCACATCGCCATAGCGCACAATGCGCGCCAAAGACGGCAGAGCGGCCATCAAATGCAGCACATCGCTGGCGAGCGCAGCCAGATCGCGCACGGCGCGCACCAGGTCGCCGATTGCCTCATCAAGCGCGGCGCGCAGCGCTAGCTCAAGGAGCTCAGTCAGCGTCGGCAAGTCAGTCGCGCTTGCGGCCGCATCGCGCGCGTAGGCAGTCGCAGCCGCTTGGATAGTCGTTCCCCACTGGCTCGCCTCGATCAGCGCCACGGTGAACTCAGGTTGCCAGGCCACATGCCAGGCTTCCTTGAAAGTGCCTTTGCTGCGCGCCATCATCAGCCTGCCGAACGGAATATCGAGCATGTTCAGGCGATGCAACAGCCGACTGCGGTCCAGGTCAAGTGGCTGACGCAAGTCGAGTTCGAGATTGGCCACGCCTGCGCCGCGCACGGCGTCGCGTCTGGCGAGATCGCGCTCAGTCAGGCGCAAGCGCTTCTGCTCGCGCTGGAAGTCTTGGAGCAGCGGCACGGCAGGCACGTCCTCAGGCACATCGCCAATGACGCCGCCGACGATCAAATCGCGCCAAATCAGCTGCATCAGCACTTGGCTGCCCATGCAAAAGACCGCTTGAGTGGCTTCGTTCAGCTCTTCCAAAGTCGGTATGGCGCGATTGCGCAACGCTGCAAGCGCCTCTGCCATGCGCGCCGCGTCAATGACCTGCGCTGTGGAAGCTTCTAGCTTGTTTTGGCGCAACAGATGCGCCACATGCGTCAGCCAGCTGAGCGCGATATCGCCCGTCTCTTCAGTGCGCCACAGAAAATCGTACCAACCAGGCGAGCGGATGCCTGCGCCATAGCCGCTAGCCATCGTCAGCCGCCCGTACGTCCATGGAATCCAAGTGGCGCTGACTTTCAGCTTGGGCAAGCCTTTCAGCAGCGCCGCATCGGCCTTGGCATTGCTCAGATCGCTCAGGGCAGGCGTGTGCCAGGCGCCACAGACCACAGCAATGCGCTGGAAGCCTTCTTTGAGGGCTGCGCGCAGGCTTTGGCGCATATGCGCTTCGCGCAGCGCCTCTAACTCGTCAGGCAAAGCGAACAGCTCGCGCAAGGCGCGCATCGCCTCCAGGATGCCCGCGAAGATATCTGCATCAGTGGCGCGGCGCTGCTCAACCAGATCGTTCCACCAGCGTTCGCCGTCATCGTAGCCTGCAAGGCGCGCCAATTCCGAGAGCGGATCGGCGCGCAAGCGCTGCAGCTCAGGTGGCAGAGTCTCCTCGGCCTGGCGCTCGGGCGCTTCTTGCAGCGCGAAGCGGACAGCGCAAGGCAAATCGATGAAGCGCGTTGGAATGGCGTGCCGCAAGCCATAGCGCAGCGCCTGCCACTCAGGTGAGAACTCGGCGAAGGGATAGAAAGCAGCGCGCCTGGGCTGTTCAGGCGCGTAGATCAGCATCGCCACAGGTGGCTGCATGGCAGGGCTCAAGGCGTGCGCCAGGAGCGCATCGCCTTCAGGCGCGCCTTCGATCAGCAGCGCGTCGGGCTGCAGCGCCTCCAGTGCCGCCACCAGGCTGCGCGTCGAGCCTACGCCATGATGCCGTATGCCGAACAGGTGTATGCGCTGCTTGTCCATGCCGAGCCTTCCAAAACAGACTCAGCGGGCGCCCATCACGCGGCCGAGCGTCTCGCAGGCAGGGCAAGAGCCATCAGGTCGGATCATGGCGTAGCCCGCTTGTGGATCATCGGCGCCGTAGTAGGTGAAGTCCACGTTGAAGACGATCAGCAGGCGGATGCGCCCGGATTGTGCGGCACGCACGGCTGCCTCTGCCAGCCATTGGGCCTGTTGCTGCACAGTGACGTTAGCAGCCCAGGCGAAGTTGCCTGGCAACGGCCCGTAGCCTTGCGGCGAGAGATAGCCCAGCTCGGTGAAGCAGCCGCGCTTGCCGCCGAAGGGATTCAAGCCGCGCGCGATCTGCCCGTCAAAGTAGCGCGTCGGATAGTTATCGCCGCGCGGATCGCCGCTACGCTGATTCGGGCTGATGATGCCTTCGTTGTAATGCAAGCCGATGCAATCCGCATAGCGGCCTGCGCCGGCTGCAGCCATGCCCTGCGCATAGCGATCGTCGTTCCAGACGCGATCGGAGCCAAAGGCCGCCTCGGCGCCTGTTGGCGCAGGCGCGCCGCTGATCACCAACGTGTTCGGATTATTCGCCTTGATGGCGTTGTAGGCTTTAGCGAGCAGCTGCGTGTACGTGACAGGGCTGATCGCGCCGCGCTTCCACTCGCGGTCGATGTTCTGCTCATTCCAGACCTCAATCGCATCAGCGCCTGCCGCCGCCAGCTGGCCGACAAAATTGGCGTAGACATCCTGATAGCTCGGCTCAACGACCAGGTCGATGTTGCCGATCACTGAGAGCAAGATTTTGAAGCCGTTGGCCTTCGCTTCGCTGATATAGGCGAAAGCCGCGCCATCGCCTTCTTTGGCTTGCCGCTTCACCCAAGTCATGCCGGCGCGCCGCATGGCGTTGACTGTGGCAGGGCTCAGGCTCTGCACTTGGCCGCCAAGCTCAAAGCCGCGCAGATTTGCGCCACTGGCCGCTGGTGGCGGCGGCGCTGCAGGCACGGGCGTGGCCCCACCTGTATCGCCGCCTGCTGCAGGTGCAGCTGCGCCGCCTGCAGGGTTGGTTGGCGCATCAGGCGGCACGATGGGCAGCTCGCTTAGGTTGGCGTTAGCAGGGAATTCCAAGTACTGCAAGACGACCCAGCCGACTGCGCCTGCCTCGCTGCGGCCATAGCCCCAGCCGCGAATGGTCGAGCGCCCGCTGATCTCGACGCGCTGGCCGAAGCGCAGCGTATCCAGGATGGCGCTGTTGCGCGATGCTGCCGAGCGCATGTACAGCTCATCCACAATCACTGTGCCGACGACGCTCGTTTGCGCCTGAGCGCTCTCACCAAGGCAGGCTATGACCATCAGCATTGCCACGCCAATCAAACTCAAAGTACGCAAGCGTTTCGCTAAAGCGATCATCAAACACCCCTGGTCTCATGCTTATGCTCATAATGAGGCGCATTGCATTATAGCGAGCCGCAAAGGACTTCGCCAAACCCGCGCCGAATGCTATAATGCCCGTGCATCACATTCTGGCATAAGGAGCAATCCGTGAGCGACTCACGCCCTGTGCGCGTCCGCTTTGCGCCCAGCCCAACGGGCGATTTGCACATCGGCGGCGTGCGGACAGCACAATTCAACTGGATGTTCGCCCGTCGGCATGGCGGCAAGTTCATCCTGCGCATCGAAGATACCGATCAAAAGCGCACTCAAGAACACTCGCTCAGCGGCATCATAGACGGCCTGCGCTGGGCAGGCTTGCACTGGGATGAAGGGCCAGATATTGGCGGCCCATACGGCCCGTACATCCAGAGCGAGCGTTTGGCGCACTACCAGTACTGGGCCAACTGGCTCGTGGAACACGGCAAAGCCTACCGCGCCTACGAGACACCTGAAGAGCTGGAGCTGATCAGCGCGGCGCGCAAGGCCAACGGCTTGCCGCCCGGCTACGATCGGCGCGCGCGCAGCCTGACGCCTGAGGATTGGGCGCGCCTGGACGCCCAAGGCAAGCCTTACGTCATCCGCCTGAAGGTGCCGCTGGAGGAAGAGACCGTCTTTGAGGACATGGTGCGCGGCATCATCCGCGTGCGCAACGAGACGCTCCAGGATGCCGTCCTGCTCAAGGCCGATGGCTTCCCAACTTACCATCTGGCGCATATGGTCGATGATCACCTGATGGAAATTTCGCACGTGATCCGCGCCGAGGAGTGGATTCCTAGCACGCCACTACATGTCATCTTGTACCAGGCCTTCGGCTGGGAAATGCCGAAATTCTGCCATGTGCCTGTCATCTTGCATCCCAGCGGCGGCAAGATCAGCAAGCGCAAGCATCCTGAGGCCTCTATCTCGTATTTCATCAAAGGCGGCTACTTGCCCGAAGCCGTCACCAACTTCCTGTGCAACGTTGGCTGGAATTACGGCAAGACCGATGAGAAGGGCGAGGAAATTCAGGTCTTCACCAAAGAAGAGGCAGCCGAAGTCTTCGATATCACCCGCGTGACGCAGACAGGCACTAAGTTCGACGTCGTCAAGCTGAAATGGCTGAACGGCGAGTGGATTCGCAGGCTCTCGGATGAAGACTTGGCGCGGCGCCTGCAGCCGTTCTTCCAGGCAGCAGGCTTGAATGCGCCTTACGAGATTTTGCTCAAGGTTGCGCCACTGCTCAAAGAGCGCATCAAGCTGCTGACTGAAGCCGTTGAGATGGCAGGCTTCCTCTTTCGCGACGATGTGCCGACGCCTGAGCTGAGCGCGCTGATTCCCAAAGGCCTGACAGCTGAGCAAACGCGCGCCGCGCTGCAATTGGCGCACGACGCGCTTGCCGCGCTGCCCGATTTCGAATGTGCCACGCAGGAGGCTGCGCTGCGCCACGGCGCTGAGCAGCTCGGCATCAAAACGGGCCAATTCTTCAGCCCGATTCGCCTGGCTGTGACAGGCCAGAGCGTCTCGCCGCCGCTCTTTGAAATCATGGCCATCATCGGGCGCGAGAAAGTCCTGGCACGTTTGGCACGCGCCATTGCCGCGTTGCAGGCAGCGCCGTGAGTTGTTGAATCAGCCGCACTTTGCCGATAATCTGCCATGAACTGCCACAAGTTATGGAGCGATCGCGGCTTATGAACGATAACGTCAATATGACGGGCAAGACTGTGCTGATCACAGGCGCTACGAATGGCATCGGCAAGGAAGCGGCGCGCGGCCTGGCCAAACTCGGCGCGCGAGTCCTGATCGTCGGGCGGAATGCGCAGAAATGCGCTGAGACTGTCGCTGAGCTGCAGCGCAGCACGGGCAATCAGGCGATTGAAGCGCTCACAGCCGACTTATCGGCAATGGCGGAAGTGCGGCGCCTTGCCGATGAAGTCAAGGCGCGCTACCCGCGCCTTGAGGTGCTGATCAACAATGCGGGAGCTTATTTCAGCAAGCGCCTGACCAGCGCTGATGGCTACGAGATGACCTTCGCGCTCAATCATCTGAGCTACTTTTACTTGACGACGCTGCTGCTGGATTTGCTGAAAGCGAGCGCGCCTGCGCGCATCGTGAACGTCTCTTCAGAGGCGCATCAGTTCGCGCGCTTGAATCTGGTCAATCCACACAAGCCGCCTGTTTACAGCGGCTTCCGCATCTATGGCGAGAGCAAGTTGGCGAACATTGTCTTCACCTACGAGCTGGCGCGCCGCTTGGAAGGCACAGGCGTGACGGCGAACGCCATGCATCCTGGCTTCGTGCGCACAGGCTTTGGGCGCAACAACGCAGGCCTGGCTTCGAAGCTATTCGGCTTCATGCAGCGCTTCGCCCTGACGCCTGAGCAAGGCGCGGATACGATCATCTATCTCGCCAGCTCGCCTGAGGTGGAAGGCGTCAGCGGCAAGTACTTCGTCAAGCGCAAGGCCAAGCCGAGCAGCCGCGCTTCCTATGACCAGCAGACTTGGGAAGGGCTCTGGACGCTCAGCGAGCGCTTGATCGCCGAGAAGCAGCCCGTCTAAGCGGGCTGCGCGCGGATGCTCTCCAGCAGGCGCTTGATGTGATCGCTGACCAGATCGATCGCCACATCGTTGTAGCCGCCTTCAGGGATGATCACGTCAGCGTAGCGCTTGCTCGGCTCGACGAACTCCAGGTGCATCGGGCGCACGGACGCAAGGTATTGGTGGACGACCGACTCGACCGTGCGCCCACGCTCGTTCACGTCGCGCTCTAGGCGGCGGATGAAGCGGATATCGGCGTCGGCATCCACAAAGAGGCGCAAATCGAACTGAGCGCGCAACTCAGGATCGGCGAAGATCAGGATGCCTTCGACTAAGATGATTGGCGCCGGATAGATGGTGCGCGTCTGTGGGCTGCGGCTGTGCGTGCTGAAATCGTAGATTGGAGCTTGGACGGGCTGGCCGCGCCGCAGCTGTGCCAAGTGCTGGATGAGCAAGCTGGTCTCCAGGGCCTCAGGATGATCGAAGTTGACGATCTCGCCGCCGATGCGTGGAATGGCATCTAGATCGCGGTAATAAGCGTCGTGAGGCAGGTAGGTGATCTGCGCTTCGCCGATGTTGTGCAGCAAGCGCTGGGCGACGGTTGTTTTGCCCGAACCGCTGCCGCCTGCCACGCCGATCACGACGGCGCGGCGCTGCTCAGAAGCTGCCGACTCAGACTTCACAGTGGCTCTCCTTGCTTGGGCTAAGGCGTGCAATAGCAAGCAATCGCCTTGCGCTGAAGGCACAGCGCAAGGCAAGGCGTCATAATGCGCTGAATTTTAACAATTCAGGCCTGAGAGCACAACTGTGAAGCTGAATAAGCGCTCAGCTTTGGTAAGCCATCACGTTGCCGCGCACGCTGACGGCCACATGCTCGCCGAGCGCCAACTCGGCGTTGCCCCATGTGCGCACCTCTAGCGTCGTCTCATCAGGGAAGCGCAGCTGCAAGAGCTGATCGTGGCCGAAAAAGCGGATGGCGATCACCTCAGCATTGCCCTCTTGGCTAGCCGTCAGGCGCAGGGCCTCAGGGCGGATCATCAGCGAGACCTTGCCGTACATCGGCGAGGCCAGCGGCAGCGTGCCCAGAGCGCAGTGGGCCACCTCGCCTTGGGCCACGCCTTCGATGAAGTTCGCCTCGCCCAAGAAGGCAGCGACCTCAGGGTTAGCAGGGCGCAGATAGACTTCTTGTGGCGCGCCGACCTGCTCGATGCGGCCTTGGCGCATGATCACGACTGTATCGGCAAGGCTGAGCGCTTCTTCTTGGTCGTGGGTGACGAAAATGGCAGTGGTGTTGGCGGCGCGCAAGATTTGGCGCACTTCCTCGCGCATGCTGCGCCGCAGCGCCGCATCCAGGTTGCTGAACGGCTCATCCAGCAGCACTACTGAAGGGCTAGGCGCCAAAGCGCGCGCCAAAGCCACGCGCTGCTGCTCGCCGCCGCTGAGTTGGTGCGGAAAGCGGTCGAGGTGCTGTGCCAAGCCGACCATCTCCAACATTTGGCGCGCGCGGCGCTCGCGCTCAGCAGGGCTTAACTTGCCGTTCAGGGCGCTCAGGGCGAACAGCACGTTTTGGCGCACGGTCATGTGTGGGAAAAGGGCATAATCTTGGAAGACCATGCCGATGCGCCGTGCTTCTGGCGGCGCCCATGCGCCTTGACCAGCCACGCGCTCGCCATTCAGCCAGATTTCGCCGCTATCGGGCACTTCCAAGCCGGCGATCAGGCGCAGGACGGTCGTCTTGCCGCAGCCGCTTGCGCCTAAGAGGACGTGAATGGCGCCGCGCTCGATTTCTAGCGAGACGTCCTTCACAGCGCGCGTTGTGCCGAAGGCCTTGCTGACGTTGCGTAATTCGATCAGAGAGTCGTTCTTCACGAGACACCTATCCAATAGCTCAAGGCTCTGCGCGACTGCCGACGCGCATCAGCAACCAAACTGGGATCAGACCGACCGCTAGAATGGTCAGCGCTGGCAGGCTCGCCTCTTCCCAGAAGGACTCAGCCGCCGCCATGTACGTCCAGATAGCTAGCGTATCCATGCCGAAGGGACGCAACATGACCGTTGCCGGCAATTCCTTCATCACATCAACAAACACCAGAATGGCTGCGGCGACCATGCCCTGGCTGACGAGCGGTAAGTGAATGCGCCACAACACGCGCAGCGGACTAGCGCCCATTGTGCGTGCTGCCTGCTCCAT
>RFIM01000319.1 GCA_003695215.1 Chloroflexota bacterium | reverse complement strand
TGAAAGCGACTGCCCAAGCAGGTGGCAACATCATCAGCCACGCCAACGGGATCAACAGCGGCACGCCGCCAAGTTGCGGCTGCAGCCGCTCAGTGTAGCTATAAAAGCCGAATGGAAAGCCCGTCTGATGCCCGATCCACTCCACTGCCCAGCCAAGCAGAATCACCGTCAGCCCTGTGCGCATCAGCCGCCATGCCGACCAGCGCTGTGCCAAAAAGCTCATGCCGACTGCCACTTGAAAGATCACGCCAATGCTCAAGGCCAAAGGCGTCGCCTCTTCGCCAAGCGTCCAGCGCGAGATCGGCAGGCTGATCATCGCCAAAAGCCAGCAAAGCAGCAGGCCGAAGGGCAGACGATCAACGCGCTCAAGGCGTAGGTTGCGCAGCCGCGCGTTCAAAGCGCTCATGCCAGCTGCTCCACAAAATCGCGCAAGGTGCGTTCCAAATGCGGCCAATAGCGCGCCTGTGGATCGATCAGGTCATGCTCAGCTGGCAGCTCAAGGTAATGCACGGCACCGCCATAGCGCAGCAGCAGCTGCCGCGTCAAATGCGGCTTCACTAGCGTATCTTGCGTTCCCTGCACGACGAACGCCGGCATCTTCA
The DNA here is from genome assembly GCA_003695215.1 of Chloroflexota bacterium. Taxonomy (GTDB): domain Bacteria; phylum Chloroflexota; class Anaerolineae; order Aggregatilineales; family UBA2796; genus CP2-2F. The sequence goes on along the minus strand of RFIM01000319.1, from coordinate 6,884 downwards.
GCTGTGGCGCAAGGTTGAAGGCACGCTGACCGAGCTGCCTGATCTGCTCAAAGACGCTGATCGGCAAGCGCAAGTCGCGAATCGCCTGCTGCACCTGCGGATCGTCTAGATCGGCATCGGGCATGAAGTTGCGGATGCCTTCGCGCACTTCAGGCTTGGAGAAATCCAGCCGCAACAGGCGGAACGGACGCACTTCAGGGAACACCATGCGGAAGACGGGCATCATGTTCCAGAGGAAGCTCTCCAGTTTGCTGAAGGGCGCCGTCAAAATGAGCGCCTCAGGCGGCAGCTCAGCGGCAACGCACATGGCGAGCGCGCCGCCCATCGAATGCCCGACCAGCACCACAGGCGCGTGATCTTTTTTGAGCGCCTGCAGCGCTTCTAACACAGCTGCAGACCACTCCTGGTGCGTGCGTTTGGGCAAGGTCTCGATTTGCGCACCGAAGCCAGGCAAGAGGATGCCTTGTACCGTCCAGCCGAGCGCATTCAGGCAATCTGCAAAGGGACGGATGTCAGCAGGCGTACCAGGGAAGCCATGTACCATCAGTGCAGCGGCTCGGCCGCCTTTCATCAGGAAAGGCGCGTGCTCGGCGCCCTGAAAGGCAGTGATCGGTGGCAGCACAGTCGTTCAGTCCTCTTTAGGATAGCGCGGCACGATCAAAGCGTTGATCACATCCCAGATGAAGAGCAAGGCGCCCTGTACCACAACGCCCATGCCCATGCCACGCTGGAACTCGGCGTTTTCGCCGCCCGTTTGCGCGGCGCGGCGCGCCCAACGCCAACCGCCTAGCATGTATAGGATATCCAAGCCTGCGTTCAGCCACAGGATCGCGCGGATTTTGCGCGCCTCATGCGCCATACGCGTCGGCGTATGCGCCTCAGGCTGAGCGGCGCGGCGCAGGTTGCCGCGTTGCCCTAAAAAACCTATGGCCAGATTGACAGCGCTCCAGCCGATCGCCTGCGCGCCAAGGCCACGCCAAAACGACGTGAAGCCCTGCAGCAACACGCCCGCCCCTAAATTGACCAGATTCCAGAGGATCAAACGGCGCGAGAGCTTCTCGTAGAAAGTCCAGATGCTCGGCTGCGCAGGCACGATCTCGCGGCGCTGCTGCTGGGTCAATTCCAGGTAATTATCCAACATGCTCACTCACTCCCGATCTCGACTGCTTGCTTGCGGCTGAGCAGATTGCGCAACGCCACCACATAGCGGCCTGCCCGCGCTTTGCTCTCCACAGACATGACCAGCGTCATGCCAAAGGCGATCAGCACATTCACAATGAAGAAGAACAAAAATTCCTCAATCGGCAAGCGCCCCAACAGCAGGACGTTCACCGTCTGCTCAGGATTGATCGTCCACGTGCCGCTGCTGATGGCGAGTTTATCCGCCGCTGAGAGATACAGCGTCATCGGCACGATTGTCAGCAGCAGGGCGCGCCGATAGCGCCACAGGATATCGGCGCCAAAAGCGGTCTGCAGCATGATTGGCGGCAACGCCCAGGCAAAGAGCAGCGCCATGTACGTGCCTGGTCGCCAGCCGAAGATGAGAATCGCCACGAAGATGAGCCAGAGGCCGAACAGCAGCAGCGTGCTGAGCTGACGGAAGCGCACAGGCTGCCGCGGCGCGGGCCCTTGCTCAGGCTTGTGACGCACCACCAGCAATAACCAACTGCCCGTCAGTAAGGTCATCAGCACGAAGAAAGTGTACTCTTCAATCGGCACGTAGCCGATCAGCAGCCCTGTGACCAGCTCAGGCGCGTACCACCAAACGCGCGTTGCCACTAAGTAGTTATCCCAAGGCGTGGTGTAGAGCACAGCCACGATCACGTGCGCCAACACAATCCAGTGCGCGTGCCAGCTGCGCAAATGCGCAGGCACGCCGATCCCGCGCCGCGTATCCCAGAGCGCCACTGCCCACAGCCCTAGAATTGGCAAGACCACGAAAACTGCCAGGAAACCGAAATAAGTCATGCTTAGAAAATCGCCTCAAGCATTAGATGCCTTGCCTAAGCGCGTACGGCGCGCCTTGCGCCAAACGATCGGCAGGCGGCGCAGCTTGCCCAGGGTGCCCACGCGAGCGCGCCTGCGGAAGACGTCATAGTCGTGCGCTTCGATATCGTTCAAAATTGCGCGGTAGAGTTCAGCTGCCGCTGCGATGGCAAAGCGCCCATCGCTGTTGAGCATGGCAATGCCCGCCCAAGACTCAGCGTATAGTTGACGGTTGCGCGCGATCTGATAGCGCATGAAGGCGCGCCAATGTTCTGTGATGCGCCCTTCGGCGATATCCTGCTCGCTCACGCCGAAGGCGCGCAGCTCATCTTGCGGCAAATAAAGCCTGCCGTTGCGCCAATCCTCGCCAACATCGCGCAGCACATTGGTTAGCTGCAATGCCACACCGAGCTTGACGGCATAGGGAATGGCTTCTTCGCTGCTGAAACCGATGATGTGCATCGCCATCAAGCCAACTGTGGAGGCCACGCCGTAGGCGTACTCAGCCAGGTCGGCGAAGGTCTCATAGCGGCGCGGCTGCAGGTCAGCGGCGCAGCCCTTGATCAGCTGCAGCGCATAGCCTTTGGGAATGTGATAGCGCGCTTGGGCATCTGCCCATGCCACTGCCACGGGCTCGCTAGCAGGCGGATGCGCCATGCTGACGGTTTGTTGCCAGGCCTCAAGGTGCGCAGCCCGCTCAGGGCTTTGGCTATCGTCCACGATGTTATCAGTGACGCGGCAAAAGGCATAGAGCGCGCGCACAGCGCGCCGCTTCGCATAGGGCAGCAGCGCAGAGGCGAGATAGAAGGTGCGGCTATACAGGCGCGTGAGCGACTCGCAGTAGGCATAGGATGCTTCAAGCAGGCTCTGATTGTGCTGAATCGCCCCCTGCGCAGGATGACTCTCTAGTGCCTCAAGCGCACGGACAAGCAAGCGATATTCCCAATTGCTGGTTGGCAGTTCGACCTGCATAGCCTCGCCTTTCTTCAAGCCTAAGCGCCAACGGGCTTAGCCACGGGCTGCACGCGCCGTGCGCCAACAGGATCGCCGATCAGGTTATCTACGATGATCGAAGAAGAGAGCACGCCCGGCAAGCCTGCGCCTGGATGCGTGCCTGCGCCAACGAAGTACAGGTTGCTGAAATCTTCCGAACGGTTGTGCGGACGGAACCACGCCGACTGCATCAAAATCGGCTGAATGGAGAAGGCCGCGCCTAAGTAGCTATTGAGCGTATCACGGAAGTGCAGCGGATCGATGTAATGCTCTGCGATGATATTCGCCCGCAGATCGGGCAGGTATTCGGCTTCGAGAAATGCCAGGATCGCATCGCGATAGGGCTTGGCGTATTGCGTCCAATCCGTGCCACTGCCCAGATGCGGCACAGGTGAAAGTACGTAGAAGTTCTCGCAACCTTCAGGCGCAATGCTGGCATCAGTGATAGTCGGCATGTGCAAGTAGAGCGAGAAATCTTTGGCGACGCGCTTCTTCTTGAAAATATCGTCCAGCAAGCCTTTGTAGCGCTCGCTCAGGATGATATTGTGGTGAACCAAGCCGCTATCCAGGTAGCGCTTCTTGGTGCCAAAGTAGATCACGAAAAGCGACATGCTGTACTTGTAGCTTTCGATGCGGCGATTGGTGTACTTGCGGCGGTATTGCTCGGGAATCAGATCGCGGTACGTTGTCGCCACATCGGCATTGGAGACGATGATATCCGCCTGTAGGACCGTGCCATCAGCCAAGCGCACGCCCGTGACTCTACGCCCATTGACCAGAATTTCTTTCACCTCAGCGTTCAGCGTGACCATGCCGCCCAGCTCGCCGAAGAGCCGCCCGAGCGCTGCCACTAGCGCGCCTGTGCCGCCCATGGCATAGTGAATGCCCCACTCGCGCTCTAGGTAATGGATCATGGCGTAGATGGACGACGCGTCGAAGGGATTGCCGCCGATCAGCAGCGGATGAAACGAGAATACGCGCCGCAGAAACTCATCTTTGATGAACTGCGAAGCGTAATGGTAGACGCTCAAGTAGCTCTGCAGCTTGACCAGATCAGGCACGATCTTGACCATATCCCACAGGCTCAAGAAAGGCTTGTCGGCCAGCTCGAGGAAGCCTTTCTGGAAGATGGCTTTGGTCGTTTGCATGAAGCGCTGATAGCCTTCGCGATCCGCAGGATTCCAGCGGGCGATTTGATCGAGGATGAAGGCTTCATCGCCGTTGTAGTCGAAGTGGCGCTTGTTGTGGTCGTAGATGCGGTAGAACGGATCGAGCGGCACGAATTGGATGTAATCTTCGCGCTTACGCCCTGCGGCCGCAAACAGGTCGTCGAACATGAACGGCGCCGTGATGACCGTCGGGCCGCCATCGAATTTGAAGCCGTTCTGCTCGTAGACGTAAGCCCTGCCGCCTAGCTTGTCGCGCTTCTCCAGAATGTGAACCTCGTGCCCGCGTGCGGCCAGCCGAACGGCAACGCCCAGCCCGCCGAATCCGCTACCAATCACAATGATTCGTGCCATATGAGTCTCCGCGCTTTGCTAATTAGCTGTATAAGCTCAATTGTGAGCGTTATACAAAGTTTTGGCAAATGCGCATAAGGCGTTCAGGATGAGGAAACAGTGAGATTCCAAGCCGCTCGCCGTATGCTAACCTAATTTTAGGCAGGCCTAGTGAAATTGCCCAAAAGCGCTGCACTCAGCCTGAGTGCAGCGCCTGCCCTATTCGTCGAGCAGGCGCGCAACGCTCTCGACGAGCGGATCGCGGAGAATAGTGTAGAGTCGCTTGGCTTCGCGCAGTAGGTTGGTGCGCTCAGGCTCAGAGGCGAGGCGGGCGCGTAACCAGAGCGCGTCGGCCTGCCCTTTGCGGTAGCCGAGCTTGCGTGAAGCGACCTCGGCCTCACGCGCCAGCTTTTCAGCTTCGGCCGCCTGGCCCTGAGCCAGGTGAATCTCGCCTAGGCGCACAAGCGCGCGCGCCACGGCCTCTTGATCGCCCAGCTCACGGCTGATCGGCAAGGCTGCCTCGAGCAGCGCACGCGCTTCATCGTAGCGGCGCTGTGCGATCAAGGTGCGGGCCAAATTCGCCTGAAAAATGGCCTGCCAGCGCTTGCTCTCGTTATCGTTCACCTCAAGCGTGCTGAGCGCCTCGCGGTAGAGCTGCTCTGCCTTGCGCAAATCGCCGAGTTCGTGATGGGCTTGGGCCAGATTGCTCAGCTGTACGGCGATCAGCAGCGGATCGCCGTGCTGACGGCTGATCGCCAGTGCCGACTCGAGCAAGGTGGCGCCTTCGCGCGCATTGCCCGTCATCACATGAAACCAGCCGTAGTTGCCAAGGCGGATGCTCTCGGCGCGCTTGTTGCCGCACTCGCGCGCAATGCTCAGCGCCTGCTCATAGAAGGATTTCGCCGTTTCAGCCTCGCCCAGATCGGTGTAGAGTGTGGCGACATTTGAGAGGACGAAGCCGCGCGTCGCGGCATCGCGCACATGATTGAGCATCATCGTGGCGCGCTCATAATCGGGCATGGCGGCGTTGATGCCTGAGAGCGCGCGGCGCAGTGCGGCGATATCGCAGAGCGTGCGCGCCGCGTGCGCGTGATCGCCGCTCATCTCAAAGAGCGAAAGCGCTTCAGTCCATTTCTCAAGCGCCGCTTGATGCGCGCCTTGCTTGTGCAGCAACGCGCCGATTTGGCGCAGCGCCATGGCGCGCCCTTCGCGATGGTCTTGATCCAGGCTGGCAAGGCTCAGCGCTTCTTCAAAGCGCGCCAAAGCAGCCTCACCGTCGCCGCGCTCTTGGTGCAAGCTGCCCAGCGCGATCAAGGCGCGCACGCGCTCGGCGCTGGCAGACTCAGGCAAAAGCTCAAGGGCGCGCTGTAAGCTCTGAATGGCTGCGGCATAGTCACGCTGAGCGCGCTGCACACTGCCCAAAATCAGCAGCGCATTCGCCTCAGCTTGCTGATCCGCGGCTGCGCGCGCCTGCTCTAGCGCCGCTTGCGCCAATCTTGCCGCATCCTGATAGTGGCCGAGCCGCAAGTGTGCGTTAGCGCGCTGCGAGAGGCTCAGCAACGGATCGTACTCATGCGGTAAGGCGATCACGCGCTCTTTCAGCTCTTCCACGCGCGACCAAAACGCCAGCGCCTCGGCGAATTGTCCTTCGCGATAGAGATGATCGGCCAAGACGCACGACCACATCAGCTCTTGCTCAGGCTGTTGATTCTGCTCGGCCATGCGGATGGCTTGCGCCAAGAGCTTGCGCCCGCGATCGGCCTCGCCGACTTGCAAATGCGCCTGACCTGTGCGCCCTAGGATATAGGCCGCTTGTTGCGCGTTCTGCATCGCCTGTGGCAACACTTCCTTCAACAAGCGCAGCGCGTAGGATGCGTTGCCCTGACGCATGTAGACATCAGCCAGATTGCCTAAGGCAAGATTGACTGTCGCGCTATCGTTAGCGCGCCTGCCCAATGAAAGCGCCTGCTCCAAAAGTTGCTGTGCGTGCTGCAACGCATTGCGCTTTAAGTGATAGACGCCTAGATTCAAGAGTGCGCGCGCTTGCCGAAAAGGCGCCTCGGCGCCCTTGGCCAGTTCAAGCGCCTCTTGGAAGGCTGCCTCGGCTTCCTCGAACCTGCCCAGCTCAGTGTAGAGCGCGCCGATCTGCCCTAGAAAGACTTCCTGCACGTGCGTCAGGCCTTCCGCGCGCGCTTTCTCCAGCCCTTCTCGGTAGCGCGCCAGCGCTTGCTCAGGCTGACGCGCACGCCGCGCGGCATCGCCTTCGTTCAAAAGCTGGCGCAGCGCCGCCTCTTGCGGGCTTGGGCTGGCTTGCGCGCCGCCGAACAAGCGCGCCACAATTTCGCGTAGTTGCATTGTCACTCAGTTTTCTTTGCGCTGTTGATAGCAAACCGACTGCAAGCCTTG
>RFIM01000318.1 GCA_003695215.1 Chloroflexota bacterium | reverse complement strand
GGCGGCATCTGCACGCGTGAAGACGTCGTCAGCGCAGTCTGGCCTGACGACGTCAGCGATGGCATCAGCGAGCAGGCCATAGACGCTCTAGTGCGGCGCCTGCGCGACCGCATCAGCGAATACGCGCCCGACCATCAGTATATCGTCACAGTGCGCGGGCACGGCTTCCGCCTAGAGCAAGGATAAGCCAGGCGCAGTCTGCAGGGTTCAGCATCGCCTGAGCTTTCAAGCTCAGACGCTGTGCTGCGCCTTATTTCAAGCGTCCAGCGGAGGGAGGATTGCCATGGGCATGCCGTCAGTGCCTTCAGCCTTGCCGCTCGACCAGATTCTGCAAGGCGATTGCCGAGAGATTCTCGCAAGGCTGCCTGAGCGATCGGTTGACCTGATCTTCGCCGATCCGCCTTACAATTTGCAGCTGCAACGCACGCTTCTGCGCCCAAACGCGACTGAAGTGGATGCGGTTGACGACGCGTGGGATCGCTTTGACGACTTCGCTGCCTACGATCAGTTCACTCGTGAGTGGCTGAGCGCCGCGCGGCGTGTCTTGAAAGATACGGGCACGCTCTGGGTGATCGGCTCGTATCACAACATCTATCGCGTTGGCAGCATCTTGCAGGATTTAGGCTTTTGGATTCTGAACGACGTGATCTGGATCAAGAGCAATCCGATGCCGAACTTTCGCGGCGTGCGCTTCACTAACGCGCACGAAACGCTGCTGTGGTGCAAAAAATCGAAAGATCAGAAGCGCTATACCTTCAATTATCATGCTCTGAAGGCGATGAATGACGGCAAACAAATGCGCAGCGACTGGCATATACCGCTCTGCACGGGCAGCGAGCGCCTGACAGTTGATGGCGAGAAGCTGCACGCCACTCAAAAGCCAGAGGCGCTGCTCTATCGCGTGATCCTGGCAAGCTCTAAGCCGAATGACGTCATCCTCGATCCTTTTTTTGGCACAGGCACGAGCGGCGCTGTGGCCAAGAAGCTCGGCAGGCATTTTATCGGCATTGAGCGCGAGGAGAAGTACATTGCAGCAGCGCAAGCGCGCCTTGCAGCCATCTCAGCGCCGCTGAGCGCTGATCCTGAAATGCTAGGGCATTTTGAAACAAAGCGCTCAGCGCCGCGCATTGCCTTCGCTGCGCTCTTAGAGCAAGGCTGGTTGCAACCAGGCCAAGTTTTGTACTTCAACCGAGAGCGCGATAAAGCGGTCACGCTTTTGGCGGATGGCTCTGTGCGCACGCCGAGCGGCGAGCGCGGCTCGATTCACCAGATCGGCGCCCTGATGGCTCAAAAGCCTACCTGCAACGGCTGGGAGCATTGGTATTTTGAAGATGAAAGCGGTCAGCTGCGAGCTATAGACGCCCTGCGAGAGCGGCTGAGGAAGGCGTGCGCAGGCACAATGGCATGAAGTTGCCTGTAGCTTGCACGAGCTTATGCCGCAGGGATGACAGGGCGTCATCCCTGCGCAGTGCGCGGAGAAAAGTTCGCCGCTGAGCTAGTACTCGTCTTCGTCTTCGAAGTCAGGTTTGTTGCGCCTGCCGCCGCGCTTGCCGCGCTTGCGATCAGCGCGCCGCCGCTCACTCTCCTTGAGCGAACCGATTTCGAAATCAGCCAGATCGGGCTCAATAGCACGGCGATAGTCCGCATCAGCATAATCCGGTGAGGTGACCTTCTTCAAGCTCAGACCAAGCCGATGTTCGCTTGGTTCGATCTTGATCACGCGCAAGGTTAGCACGTCGCCTTCCTTGACGACTTCTTTCGGATGCCCTACGCGCTGCTGCGATAGCTCGCTGATGTGGATCAAGCCTTCGACCTCAGGATTATCCACTAGGCATGCGAAGGCGCCAAACTTAGCCAGCTTGGTGACCTTGCCTTGCACCAACTGACCGACCTTGTAGGTGCGCGCGACTACCGACCAAGGGTCTTCTTCGCAGCGCTTGATGCTCAAGCCGATGCGCTTGCCTTTGTGGTCGATGGTGATAACCTTGACTTCTACTTCCTGCCCGATCTGCAACACATTGCGCGGATGTGCGATGTGCTTCCACGAAATCTCGGTCAGGTGAACCAGCCCATCTGCGCCGCCTATGTCCACAAAGGCGCCGAAGTCCGTCACACTCTTGACGCGCCCAACACGCCGTTCGCCAAGTTGCAGCTCATTCAGCAAGCGCTCTTTGCGCAATTCGCGCAGCGCAGGGATTGCCTCGCGCTCTGAGAGGATCAAGCGGTTGTGGCTGCGGTCAACTTCCATGACCTTCACGGCAATATCTTCGCCGCGCATGGCCTCCCACTTCTCGTGCGGCGCGCTGCCTTGCGCGCGTTGGCGGCGCTCAAGGCTAACCTGCGACTCAGGCACAAAGCCGCGCACGCGCCCTAGCCGCACAATCAAACCGCCTTTGTTGTAGCCATCAACCTTGCCGTGGAATATCTCGCCACTTTGGCGCAACTCCTCCGCTTTGCGCCAATCTTGCTCCTCGGCCGCCCGAGAAAGCGAGAGAATCGCGCGCCCGTCGCGTTCTGGATTCAGGACATAGACGCTGACCCGCGAACCGACCTTCAATCGGTCGAGCGTCTCCTTATCCATGCGCTCCAGCTCTCTGCCGACGATCACACCTTCGGTTTTCATGCCGAGATCGATCAAGATTTCTGTTGGCGAGGTCTCGGCAACCACGCCTTCCACAATATCGCCCCTTTTCAACTTCGGCGGGGCGTGCGCTTCCAGCGACTCGACGCTCATGACTACACTATCTGAGCTCATGGCTGCACTGTCTGCGCTCGGCGCAGTCTCGGCTTTGGTTTCAGTTGCGGCCTCGGCGTTTGTCGCGCTCGTGGGCGGGAACTCAACTTGCAGATGGCGCTCTGCAACGGCGTGCGACGCTGCGTCAGGCGCAGCCTCGCCATTAGGCACAGCGGCGGTCGGTTCAGCCTCTGTCGGCTGGCGCGGCTCGCTCTCGCTGGCGAGAGGCATGTTGGACTCCATTTGGCAAACGTTCTCCGTGCAACAGGGTACTGGGCCTTCATTGTAGCACGGCGTATTATGCTGCGTCAAACCTCAATTGGCAATCTGAAGCCGCAAAGTTGACAAGCCTGAGCTTGCACAAAGTTAACTTTGGCGCGGCCGCATTTCCAAATTGACTTTTGCGTCGCCCTTCTGCTAAAATGAGCGCACTTTGTGAGCCTTTCCTGACCAATTTTCCCCGCCGCAGCGTCTGCGGGCTGCTCGTGGCGGTGTGAGAAGTGAGAATTGGAGCTGAAGACGCATGTACGCTATTGTACGCACAGGCGGGCGCCAATACCGCGTTGCGCCCGACATGGTCATTGACGTGGAGAAGGTGGACGCTGAGGCAGGCACTCGGCTCACCTTGAATGAAGTGCTCTTGGTAGTGCCCGATGAAGGCGCTCCGCGCATTGGGCGCCCTTTGGTGGAGGGCGCGGCTGTGCAGGCAACCGTGCTTGGGCATTACCGCGCTAAGAAGATCATTGTCTGGAAGTATCGCCCAGGGCTGCGCTATCGGCGGCGGCGCGGGCATCGCCAGACTTACACGCGCTTGAAGATCGAAGGCCTGACGGGCGTTTGAAGCCAGAGTGAAAGGAGTTCTAAGCTATGGCACACAAGAAAGGCAGCGGCTCTAGCCGCAACGGGCGCGAGAGCCATTCCAAGCGGCTTGGCGTCAAGCGCTTCGGCGGCGAGTTCGTCATCCCGGGTAATATCATCGTGCGGCAACGCGGCAATCGCTTCTATCCAGGCCCTGGCACGCAGCAAGGCAGAGATTTCACCATCTACGCCGTTGAGCAGGGCTATGTGAGCTTTGAGTGGGCGCGTGGCGGCAGGCGCCTCGTCGCCGTCCGCCCTGAGCCTAAGCCCGCTGCTAATGCCGAAGCAGCCGCCGACTAAAACCGAGTTCGTTAGCGCAAATCGGCCGCGACGCTAACGCGCCGACTCGGCGGCGCGTCCGTCGCCCCTGGACGAGGATTAGACCATGAAACAAAACATCCATCCGAAGTGGTACCCTGAGGCGAAGATCACTTGCATCGGCTGCGGCACCGTCTGGACAGTCGGCTCGACGCGCCCGACCTTGCAGGTCGACGTCTGCTCGAACTGTCATCCGTTCTACACGGGCGAGCAGCGCATCGTGGACACTGAAGGGCGCGTGGATCGCTTCATGAAGCGCCTGGAGACGCGCACTGTGCGCGCCAAGGAGATGGCGGCAAAGACGGTCGGCTCGCCGGAGTTTTTGCTCTCCGAGCTGGGCTTGGGCAAGCAATACACTGAACTATTGGCAGCAAACGGCTTGGTCACGGTCGCGGATTTCATCAAGCGCCTTGAAGAGGCAGGCGATGAGGGCGTCCTTGCCATTCGCGGCGTCGGGCGCAAGCTGTTGACCGATATCAAGAAGAAGTTGCGCCAAAAGGGCTACGAACTGCCTGCCGCGCAAGACTGATCGACCTTCAGAAGGCAGTGACACTGGGCAGGAGGCGCTCGCCTGCCCATTTTTTGCGCCTATTGCATGCTTCGAAAGGATTTTCGAATGATCCATCATCGCGGGCGGCTGGAAGTGATTTGCGGCTGCATGTTCAGTGGCAAGACCGAAGAGCTGATCCGTCGTGTGCGCCGCGCTCAGATTGCGCGCCAACAGGTGCAAGTCTTCAAGCCTACAATTGATACGCGTTATGGCGCCACCAAGATCACCTCGCACAATGGGCAAGGTTTTGAAGCTTTGCCTTGTGCCGATAGCGCCGAATTAGCAGCGCGCCTTGACGCTGAGACAACTGTAGTGGCTGTGGATGAGGCACAGTTCTTCGATCACGGCTTGGTGAGGCTGGCTGAGCAGCTGGCTAGGCGCGGCGTGCGCGTGATCGCCGCAGGCCTCGATCTAGATTTCCGCGCCGAGCCGTTCGGCCCGATGCCTGAGCTAATGAGCTTGGCCGAAGAAGTGACCAAGCTGCACGCCATTTGCATGGTCTGTGGCGAGCCTGCCACGCGCACGCAACGCCTTGTGAATGGCGAGCCTGCGCATTATAACGATCCAGTCATCCTGATAGGCGCGCAAGAGCGCTACGAAGCGCGTTGCCGCTATCATCACATCGTATTGCGCTGATGCCTGGTTTCAACGAGCGCGTCTACTCACTAGTGCGGCGCATTCCGCGCGGCAAAGTCCTGACTTACGGGCGCGTCGCGGCGCTTTTAGGCGTGCCGCG
>RFIM01000317.1 GCA_003695215.1 Chloroflexota bacterium | reverse complement strand
GCGTTGACGGACGCGCTCAGGCGTGCTACACTTCTGCCCAGCGTAGGAGTCTAGCGCGTGGCACTGGAATTCGAAAAGCTGGAAGCGCAAATTGTCGAGCTTGGCGAGGTGCTTGCCAAGCGTGGTTCTTCGGCTGCGGAAGAATTGCGCCAAGTGGCACAGCTGCTGAGCCAACTGGACGATCTAGACGCGATCTGGGAGCAGATCAGGATCGCGCGTCAGAACGACGCGGGCTTTCGTGGCGCGGCGCCGTTCGATGAGCCCATCAATCAGCCCATTCCATTGCCTGAGCTGCCGCCGCGCGCCACGCTCTTCGCTGCAGATGGCTCCCAGATCTACCCTGAGGCGCACGCGCCCGTCACATACTGGCTGACCAACATCGGTGTCTTCATCTACCATCATGGCACGGATGCCCTGCCAGAAGCCATCAGCCAACCGCGCCTTTTTTTCCGCGATGACGAAGTGCGCTTGCCTGACGGCCAGCTTCTGCCCAACAGCGTGATCAACGCGCGCCGCACCGTCTATGAGATGCAATTCTTGGCAAAAATTGTGACGCAACGCCAAGAGAGCGCGCCGCCGTTGGTCGCCATGTGTGATGGCCCATTGCTGCACATGCCCTTTGGCAAGGAAATTCCTGACGCCAAACAGCTAGAAGCCGACTATCATGAAGCCTTCGACTTTTTCATGGACGCAGGCGCTGCACTGCTCGGCTACGTCGACCGACCGACCAGCCGCTTCGTCCTGTACACGCTGCACTTGATGACTCTGGCGCCCGAGGAGATCACGGCCAGCAATTTGGCGACGTTGCGGTTAGACGGCATGACCGATGCCGATCTGTACAAGCCGCTCTTGCCGTACGGCGCGCGTTCAGGCCTGCTGGTGCAGCAGAGCCCGCTCAATAAGGATTACAAGGATCGCTTTGGCGCCGCGCATGAGATCGTCTTCTTTTATCTGAACACGGCTGCACCAGGGCAAGCGCCTTACTTGGCGCGCGTCGAGATTCCGCAATGGGTAGCGCGTGACAAGGCTTTAGTGAACGCCGTCCACGCTTTGGTTTACGATCAGTGCCAGATCACGGATCGCTATCCGTACGCGTTGGCACGCGCCGATGAGATTGCTGTGGTGCAGCTGGCTGATAAGCACGCGCTCGATGAGCGCATCGCCATTGAGCTGTTGCGGCGTGGCCAACTGGTTGAGCCGTCTCAAAAGTTCAGCGTGAAGTGGACGGCGCGGCAAGGGCGGCGCCAACACAAGGGTGTGTAAATGGACGCTACAGAGCCGCTGATAACGTCTCCGATGATTGGGCGCGTATTGCGCGCCAGCACCACAGGCTTTGAATGCGGCACGCGCAGCAGCGATCTGAACGAGCCTGCCTTCGGCGCCTTCGTGCAGGCGCGTCGCCGCAACGAGCCCACGGCCATCATCGGCTTGATCTACGCCATTCGCATCGATGACGATCCGTTAGTGCGCCAATTGATCATGGCCAACAGCATCAATGCCGCTACCATGCGCGATCAACGCGAAAATCGCATGGTGCCAGTCGAGATCAGCGTGATCACAATCGGTTGCATGGAAGGCGATCGGCCGATCTACGCTTTGCCGCCGCGGCCGCCGCTCAGCCTCGACCCCGTCTATTTGTGCGATGCCGAAATGCTCTACGCCTTCACCCAGCATTTCGATTTCTTCCGCCTTGTGTTGCAAGCGACGCAACTGCCGAGCGAAGAGCTGCTCGCAGCTGCGCTGCGCTTTGCTGCGGCTGTGCGCCCGCACAGCGAGCAGAACGCTTACCTGATTCGCGCCGGGCAGCGCCTAGCACAACTGCTCAGCCACGACCTGCCGCGCTTGCACCATCTGCTACGCTTAATTCGACCAGGCTGATGAGAGCGTGAAGACGCGATGCTGACACGCTTGCTGCGCTTGATCGATAAACTGCTCAACGCTATAGTGCGCGTCGTCGCTTGGTGCTTTGAGCAAGCGGCATATCAGCTGTTTCTGTGGCGCATCTCAATTGTCGGTCTCATTGCCCTCTTGGCGAGCATGGCGCTCTACATTTTGCGCGGCGGACGCGCCATTTACGCCGTCACAGCCGAGCGCAGCCGCGCCATGATGGCGCGCCGTGCCGAGCAAATCGCGGCACAGGCAGCCCAAATGCCCGATAAGCGCGTTGTGCGCGAGGACCCGCTCAAAGCCCAGAATCGCGCCCTCAGCTTGTTCACAGTTGTGCTGCTAGTCGCCCTGATAGGCTTGATCCTATGGACGACCTCAGGCGGCACAGCCGCGCGCTCTGTGGCAGGCAACTTTGGCGGCAGCTTGCCGATCATCCCAACGCAGCCGACGCCAACGCCTCTCCCGCCGACGCCAACGCCCCTGCCGACTGCCACGCCTGTGCCCGATCCTTTGCGCATCAGCGGCAGCTTGGTCTATGCAGCGCGCCTGAATGGACGCGAGAACCTGTGGGCGCTCGGCCTTGGGCAAAGCCAGCCCATCCGCCTGACCAACACGCCGACCGACGACCGCGATCCTGCTTGGAGCCCTGACGGCACGCGCATCGCTTTTGCCAGTCGGCGTGGCGGCAGTTGGAACCTGTACATCTTGGAGGTCGCTAGCGGCGCCATCACGCAGCTGACTTACTCGCCAGGCTACGTCGGCGCGCCTTCATGGAGCCCTGATGGGCAGTTCATCGCCTATGAAGCCTATGAAGGCGACAACTTAGATATTTACATCGTGCCGAGCGACGGCTCTAGCGAGCCTGCGCGCCTGACCTATCATCCGGCGCCCGACTTCTCGCCCGCGTGGAATCCAGGCGGCTCGCCAGTGCCAGGGCGCCAAATCGCTTATGTCAGCCTGCGCGATGGCAACCCTGAGATCTACGTGATCGATCTTGACCGCCCGCTTGAGGAAGAAGCGCTGCGGCTGACCAACACGCCCGAGATCGAAGAGCAGCTGCCGCTTTGGAGCCTGGACGGCGTACAGATCGCTTACCATGCGCGCATCAACGGCATCGATCTGGTGCTAGTGCGCAGCTTGGCACAACCAAATGCCGAGCCAGTGATCATCGGGCGTGGGCGCGCGCCGACTTGGTCGCCCAATGGCGTCACGCTGCTCTTCGCGCTGGAGAACGGCCCGAATACAACCATTGTCAGCGGCTTGGTCTCGGGCAGCGGCGCTGCAGCCACTGCAATCAGCGTCAGCGGGCAGATCAGCCGCATGAGCTGGACGGCACAGCCCTTGCCAGAGTCGCTATTGCTGAGCGGCGGCGCGCCGAATGAGGATCGGCCGCTTTATGTGGAAAACGTGGAAGGCAAGCGCGAGAGCCCGCCTTATTATCAGGTGCGCGCCTTGAACGGCGTCTCAGCGGCGACTCTGGCGGCCCTCTCCGATCGCGTCGACGATTCGTTCGTGGCGCTGCGCGAGGCAGTGTTGCGTCAGAGCGGCATAGACTTCCTCGGCGCCCTGCAGGACGCGCTCTGGACGCTCGATCGCCTGCCTGAGCCTGGTCAGCCGCGCCAAAGCTGGCATTACGCCGGCCGCGCCTTCTCCTTTGACCGCAACCTGGTCTTCAACACGCCGATAGCGCCGATTGAAGTCGTGCGTGAGGAAGTTGGCGCCAATGTGATGTGGCGCGTCTACCTGCGCGTGGCCGAGACGGCGCAGAACGGTCAGCTCGGCGAGCCGCTCAAACGCCTGCCATGGGATTTCGCTAGCCGCAGCTTAGGCGATCCGCAAATCTTTGAGCAAGGCGGGCGCACTAAGGCCGCTGTGCCATCAGGCTACTATATCGATCTAACGCGCCTGGCAGAAGACTACGGCTGGCAGCGCGTTCCAGCGGGCCGCGATTGGCGCAGCAACTTCCCGAGCATCCTCTACTGGCAATTCGAGCGGCGTGATGGCCTGACGTGGGATGAGGCAATGCTGGAGCTGTACACGCAAGAGCAGATCGATGCCTTCTTGTTCGGCGTGCGGCTGCAGCCGACGCTCACGCCAACGGACGCGCCATCAGCGCGCCGCTCGCCCACCCCGATTCCGCCTGATGCAGGCAATTGAATGAAGGCTCAGCATGCGTAAGGCCCTCATCGCCCTGGCCCTGAGCGCTCTCACAGGTATATTTGCCATGATGGCGCTGTTGCTCTCCCGATCTGACGATGCTCAGCTAGAGCAGACGCCGACGCACAGGCTCGCCTTGCCCAGCCCAACTGTCACGCAGCGCAGCCATGCCTGGCAAGACGTGATCCAAGGCGAATTGCTGGTTGTGCGCACAGCGCTGCCGCCTAGCCCAACACCAATGCCAACTCACACGCCGACTCGGCCCGTGCGCTGGCAAAGCTCGCCCACGCCGGCTCGCTTTCAGCCTGAGCGCGCCACAGTGCCACCGCCGACTGCCGTCGCTAGCCCAACAGCGCCGACCATCGCGCGCAACAACGATCCGCGCCGCGGCGAGTTCTCGCCGCCGCCCGAGCAAGTGCCGCTCTCGCTCGATCCACGCGATCACTTCTGGTTTCGCCGCCCTGTCGATTCCTCGGCCAACAGCGCCGCGCTCTTCTCCTATGCCTATGGCTCAGATGGCCCGAACAACGAATGGCGCATTCATCACGGCATCGACCTGCCTAATCCGATTGGAAAGGAAGTGCGCGCTGCAGCCGCTGGGCGCGTCATCTGGGCCGCTGATAACTATCGCTGGTACGAAAACGGGCGCTATGTTGAGTCGGCGTACAGCTACGGCAATGTGGTCATCATTGAGCACAACTTCGGCTTTCAGGGCAAGCGGCTCTACACGCTCTACGCACATTTGCAGCTGATCTTAGTGCAGGTCGGTCAAGCTGTGCAGACGGGCGAGGTGATCGGCTTGAGCGGGCGCAGCGGCGTGGTCAGCGGGCCGCACGTCCATTTCGAGGTGCGCGTCGGGCGCAACAGCTACTATGAGACGCGCAATCCGCTGCTGTGGATTGCGCCTTATGAGAATCACGGCGTAGTGGCAGGGCGCGTGACCTTGCCTGATGGCTCGCTGGCACAGGATATAAGCGTGGTGCTGATGAAGAACGGGCGCATCGTCGATAGAACCACGACTTACGTCAATCCGCGCCAAGCCAACAGCCGTGCCTGGAACGTGAATAGCGATGAAGTGTGGCGCGAGAATTTCGTGATCGGCGACGTGCCAGTGGGCATCTATCAGGTGGTAGTCTTTTTGAATGGCAGGCGCCTTGAGCGCGATGTCACAGTGCGGCCTGCTACCACATCTTTCGTGGACTTCACAGAGTTTGAAGTAGCGCCGCTGCCGACGCTTTCGCCAACGCCAGCAGGATAGCGCCTATGGGTCGTTTTCTAGCGCTCTTGGTAGCCACGAGCCTGCTCTTCAGCGCGCTGATCAACGCGGCACGTGCCGCAGGCAGCGCGCAGCCGCTGCCGATCGATCAGTTCTTCACTCACCTGGATGGCAGCCCGTGCCAGTTGCCCTGCCTGCTCGGCGTGCAGCCAAGCCAGACGCTGTTCATGGATGCTAATAGGCTCGTGCGCCAACATCCGCTCATGCGCGGTCAGTTGCTGACCGAGCGCGTGAACGGCAATTTGGTCGAGCTGATCGGCGTGGATATCACTGTAGTGCTGCTGCGCGGCAGGCGCAACGAGCTGGCCCTGATCAGCGTTCATAGCGAGCCATTCAACACCGTGATCGTACCTGCCGAGCGTTTCAGCCATACCTATACGCCGATCAGCTCGCTGGGCACGCTAGGCGATGTGCTGGTGCGCTTCGGGACGCCTGCGCACGTGCTGGTGCCGCGCCGCAGCGCCAACATGGTACGCCTGTTCTACCCTGAGCAAGGCATGGTCATCACTGGCCAGCTAGGCGGCGCAAGCAGCGGCACGCACATGCGCACAAGCGATCAAGTGCAGTACATTGGCATCAGCGCTGCAGATTGGTACCGCGACTCGTGGCAAGGGCTGACCTTTTCCGCCACCACATGGCACGGTTTTAGCCGCGCTATGCGTTACCTGCAGACTTCGCGCTCCCCGTGATGAGACGTTTGCTGATCGGGCTGAACTTGTGCAGTGCGCTGTTGGTAGCCCTGATCGTGGCTGCACGGCTGATCGGCGCGCAGTCTGAATCGCCCTATGTGGCCTATTTCAGCGCCGCTGATGGCACGCCGTGCGCCACGCCCTGCCTCTTCGGCGTGCAACCGACTCACTTGGCGCTCCAGCCGATCATCAAACTGCTGCAAGCACATCCACTGACGGCCAGCGGCGATCAAGGGCTATTCAACGAAGATTTGGCCGTCTTCGGCACCGATCAGTTCACGGTTGTGGTCAGCCAGGCGAGCGATCCCGTGATGTTCGTGACGCTTCTGGCGCCATTGCCGCTCGGCGAGGTGATCGGCGCCCTTGGCACGCCTAAGTTTGGCTTTCTGGAGCGGACACGACGCGGCTTGAGTCAGACTCTGCTCTTCGCTGAGGGCTTGCTGCTGGCAGAAGTGTGGCATGCCCAAGACGCGACTCACAGCACGCCTCACGCGCCTGTGGTGCGGCTTGGCGTGGCGACTCGCGGCTTCAATCAGCGTGGCGCAGGGCTATGGCGCGGCTTGGGTGCGCTCAGGCGTTGATGCGCCTGCGGTGGCGCGCGAAATAGCGGCGGCGCGCTTTGCTGGCATTTGAGGCCTGGTGCGCGCTGATATACCGTGCCAAGCCTTGCCGCAAGCAAGCTACCAAGTTGCCTTCCACAGCGCGGCGGGCTTGAAAGATGGCGTTCTTGATGCCTTTGGCATTGGTACGTCCATGGCTGATGATGACTACGCCGTTGACGCCGAGTAACGGCGCGCCACCGATCTCGAAGGGATCAACCTGCTTGTAAATCTTGCGCAGCACCGGGCTGATCAAAAAGCCGCCTAAGAGGCGCAGCGGATTGCGCAGCAACTCGCGGCGCATGACGCGGAAGAAGGCCTCGCCAACTGCCTCGAGGCTCTTGAGCATGATGTTGCCGACGAAGCCATCTGTCACTACGACGTCAGCGGCGCCTTGAAGCACTTCTTTGGGCTCAACATTGCCAATGAAGTTCAGCCCTGAGTTAGCGAAAAGCGCAGCGCTTTGGCGCACCAACTGATTGCCCTTGCCTTCCTCTTCGCCATTCGAGAGCAACGCCACGCGCGGGCGCGTTTGCCCTAGCACGTGCTGCGCGTATAAGCTGCCCATCACGCCGAATTGGAACATCCACTCGGGCTGCGCATCAGGATTGGCGCCTAAATCGGCCATGACCACGAGCTGATTGTTCTCGACGCGCATCAGGGAAGTCAGGGCAGGGCGGCGTACGCCACGAATGCGCTGCAAGGTGTGCAAGGTCGCTAAGGTGAGTGCGGCG
>RFIM01000316.1 GCA_003695215.1 Chloroflexota bacterium | reverse complement strand
TTATTCGGCAAGGAACTGCCCAGCATATCGCCCCAGATGAGCGTCACTAGCGAGTCGCCCATAGCGAACGACCAGTAGCCGATCAAGAAGGCGATCAGCATCAGCCCTGTGTTGCGCGGATCGACTGTGACCAGTACCACAGCGATGCCGATCATCGTCAGGCGCACAAACGGCGCGGGCAGCAGGAACGGCTTCCGCCACATCCGCTGATTGACGATCTGCGCCAAGAACAGCTGTGGCACCAACCAGAAGAAGTAGTAAGCGCCCGTCGCCAAGCCGATCAGGCTCTGGTTGCTGGTCAGCTGACTGACAAAGTCAGGGATGAAGGCGCTGCTCGTGCCGACCATGCCGAAGCCAACGCCGAAAGCGAAGTAATCCAGCACGAAAAAGACGAAGTTGCGGCGCAAGTGCATGTAGCGCGGCGCCGTGGCTGCGGTCGTTGTCATAGGCTATCGCTTGTCTCGCTCTTTATGAACTGCTAGTACGGTTTCAGCCAGCTGTTCAGCCAAGTATAGGCCTTGTAGCGCATGGCAGGCTCAAAGCCTGTGCCGCGCGGATAGACGTAATGCGCCAGCCGTTGTGGCACACCTAAGCGCTGATAGGTCGGCAAGGCGCGCTGATAGATATCGGAGGCGTCAGTGCTGTGCGAGTCGCCTTCAACGGTCGAGAGCAGGAACGGGCGCGGCGCCACCAGCGAAAGAATGTGGTGCAAATCAGCCACTTGCATCAGGCGCGGCACCACGAACTCAATCTGAAACCAACTGCCCTGCCGCACGGTCTCGCGGTAGCTCATCAAGCTGCCATGAGCGACTGTGGCAACCAAGCGCGGCTCAAAGGCGGCAGCCCAAAGCGCCATGCGCGCGCCATAGCTTTGACCGATGAAACCGAGCCGCGCGCTATCCACCTCAGGGCGCGTGACCAGATAATCCACAGCGCGGCTGATATCTGAGAGCAAATGGCGCAGCATGGTCTCGCCGCGCAAGAGCAGGACAGTGTACTGCTGTAGCGTATAAGCGGCGTCATAAGCGGCACCGCTGCTGTGGGGCGAGCGCCGCTCGCCATAGCCAAAGGCATCAGGCGCCATGACCACATAGCCGAGCCGCGCCAACTCAACGCCAATGGACGGGCGCGTCTCATCGACTACCTCTTCCTTGCCTGCAGCAAAGTTGCCGCTGCTGTGATGGCAGATGATAGCTGGGCATGGCATATTCACGCCCTTGGGAATCAGCAGGTAGGCGTAGCCCCACTGATTCAAGCTGACCTGGTACTTGATATGTTCGCGACGATAGCGATCGCGCTCGACTACGCCCAGCACTTGCGGCGCGAGCGGCACGGGATCAGGTGGCGCGCCTAAGACGGACATGAGCGATTGTTGCAACATCTCAGCCAAATTTGCCTCTGAGGTTGAACGCGCCATATTGCCTACCCATCTATCGCGAGTTCAGGATGCCTGCTATTTTGACCGAAAACAGCGCTTTTTTCAACCTTTACCCACAGCATGCTGCTATGTGCGCCGAGTGCAATCTTAGAAAATCTGTGCTATACTCCCTTCCAGCAATTTGCGCCCAGAGTGAGTGCCATGAGCGATCAAAATGCTGAGCTGACCGAACGTCAAGCCGCGGCACAACGCGCCGCTGAGCTGCGCCGCCTGATCCATGAGCACAATCATCGCTATTTCGTGCTTGGCGCGCCAACTATCAGCGATGCCGAATACGATCAGCTCTTCGATGAGTTAGACGCCATTGAGAAGCGCTACCCTGAGCTGATCACGCCCGATTCGCCCACACAGCGCGTCGGCAGCGACCTTGACGAGCGCCTGCCCAAAGTGACTCATCCCGCGCCCATGCTCAGCCTGGCCAAGGCCTATACGGCTGACGAGTTGCGCGCTTGGCAGGCGCGCCTTGAGAAGGTTCTGGATACCAGCGCAGCCTTCACCTACACAGTTGAGCCGAAATTCGACGGCGTCTCGGTCGTCCTGACCTACACAGACGGTCATTTGACGCTCGCTGCCACGCGTGGCGATGGCTACCTCGGCGATGAGGTGACGCCCGCTGTGCGCACTATTCGCAGCGTGCCGCCGCGCCTTCCCTCAGCTGAGGCAGCGCCGCCTGTGCCGCGCCGACTCGTCGTGCGTGGCGAGGTGGTCATCCACAAGGATGATTTCAAGGCCTTCCAAGCGCGCATGCAAGCCGAGCAGCCCGAAGGCGCCGCCAAATTCGTCAATGCGCGCAACACCGCCTCAGGCGCGCTCAAGCAGCTCGATCCGAAGGTCGCTGCCTCGCGCCCGCTGACCTTTTATGCCTTCGGCGTGGTCGAGGCTTCCGAAGAACTCGGCGAGCGCCTGCCGCGCAGCCAGTACGCCGCGCTGCAGTACCTGCGCGCGCTCGGCTTCCTGACCAGCGATGCAGTGCGCCATTTCGAGTCAATCGAAGAGGTGATCGCTTACGTCCAAGCCTTTGAGGCACATCGGCACGACCTGCCCTTTGAGATTGATGGCATGGTCATCAAAGTGGATGACCTGGCACTTTACAATGCGCTAGGCATCGTCGGCAAAAATCCGCGCGGCGCCATTGCCTACAAGTTCCCGCCCGAAGAAGTCATCACGCGTTTGGTCAAGGTCACGTTCAACGTCGGGCGAACAGGCATGATCGTGCCGAGCGCGGAATTGGCGCCCGTGTTCGTCAGCGGCGCGACCATTCGGCAGGCCACGCTGAACAACTTCGAGGACATTGCGCGCAAAGACGTGCGCCTTGGCGATTGGGTGCGCCTCAAGCGCGCTGGTGAAGTCATCCCATTCGTGATCGGCGCCTTGCCCGAACGCCGTGACGGCACGGAGCAGCTCATTCTGCCGCCTGAGCGCTGCCCATTCTGTGATGCGCCTGTGGTGCGCGCCGAAGGCGAGATCGCCTACTATTGCAGCAACCCTGAATGCCCTGAGCGGCGCGCGCGCCAATTGGAATACTTCGTCGGGCGCGGCCAGATGGATATTGAAGGGCTAGCCGAGCGCGGCGTGCGCCAGCTGATTGAGGCGGGCTTGGTGCGCGATGAAGCCGATATCTTCGCGCTCAAGGCAGAGCAACTGGAGCCACTAGAAGGCTACGGCGCGCTGAAGGTCAAAAAGCTGCTGGCGAGCATTGAAGCGGCAAAGCAGCGCCCGCTAGACCGCCTGATCGCGGCGCTCGGCATCCCTGGCGTCGGTTTGACGGTAGCGCGCTTGCTCTTGAAGCACTTCCCAAGCCTGGAGGCGCTGCAAAACGCCACCTTTGAGCAACTGGACGCTGTGCCTGGCATCGGCGAGGCATTGGCTAAGACGGTTGTGGCGTGGTTCGCTGAGCCACGCAATCGTGCCCTGCTGGAGAAGCTGCGCGCTCATGGCGTGCAGATGGCGCCGCTAGAGAGCGCCACGCCGCGCTCAAACGCGCTCAGCGGGCTGACCTTCGTGCTAACTGGCACCTTGCCCACTCTGACGCGCGATCAGGCGGCAGCGCTGATCGAAGCCCACGGCGGCAAGGTCGCTAGCAGCGTTAGCAAGAAGACCAGCTACGTAGTAGCGGGCGAAGCGGCGGGCAGCAAGCT
>RFIM01000315.1 GCA_003695215.1 Chloroflexota bacterium | reverse complement strand
TTGCATCATGGCTGTGGCTTGCGTGCTGAGCGGGATGACCTTGTGATGCTGCGATTGTTGTGGATTGCGCCAGGCGGGCTGATCGCCGTAGCTGCCTGCTAGGCTCAGCGGCACTTCCTCAGGCGCGGCGCTGATCTGCCAAGCGCGTGGCACTTGCTCGCGGCGTGAGAAGCGGAATATCCGCACTAGAGCGAAGATTGGCGCGCCATCGTGCGTGCGGAATTCCTCATAAATGCGCTCAGTTGTCGCTTGCGCCGCCTGATCGAAGGTCTGGAAAGCGTGGCGATAGTCTGCAAGCAATTTACGGCCAAATTCGTCCATCCAATGGATATCGTTCAAAGCAGGGTGGCTCATAGGATGCTCCAAGCCTTGTTTTTTTCATAAAATTATCGCGCGTCAGCGCGCAGCGCCTCGACTCAAAAGGTTATCAAGTTTTCAAGGGTTCTTAAACGCACGCGCCGATCGCGCTATACTCCGAAGTGCTAGAGGAAGCCTATGCCTGAACTGCCCGAAGTCGAGACGGCTGTGCGCGCCTTGCGCGAGCCGCTGTTAGCGCGCACTATCTTGACGGCGCATTTCCCCGAGCCGCCGCGCCGCATGATTAACCTGCCCGCTGATCGCTTCGCTGCGTGCATCAGCGGCGCGCCGATTCGCGGCCTCAGCCGTCGCGCCAAGTACTTGATCTTCGATCTGGGCACGCAATGCCTGATCGTCCACTTGAAAATGACGGGCCATCTCTACGTGCTGCCCAGCGAGCAAGCCGATCCGATGGATCGTTGGCTGCGAGTGCGCTTCCCGCTCGATAATGGCACGGAGCTGCGCTTTTCAGATGCGCGGCGCTTCGGGCGCATCTACCTAGCTGAACGGCCGGAAGCGATCCTACCGCCACTTGGGCCTGAGCCGCTGGACGCGGCGTTCACGCTCGATGCCTTCATAGCGCGCCTGCACAAGCGCAAAGGCGCCCTAAAGCGCTTGCTGCTCGATCAAGCCTTCATCGCAGGCATCGGCAACATTTACGCCGATGAAGCGCTGCACATCGCTAAACTGCACCCTTTGCAGCGCGCTGAGCGCCTGAGCGATGCCGAAGGCGAGCGCTTGTACCATGCTATACGCCAAGCCTTAGGCGAAGGCATTGCGCGCATGGGCGCCAGCATCGGCTGGTATCGGCAGCCAGATGGCAGGCGCGGCGAAGCGCAGCATTATCTGCGCGCCTACCGCACCCGTGGCGACTCGCGCCCTTGCCCTGTGTGCGGCACGCCGATCTGCACTATCCGCGTCGGTCAGCGCAGCACGCACTTCTGCCCAAGCTGCCAGCCCGCGCCTAGCGATTGAGCAGCCTCTCCAAGTGCGCCTTGACCGCCTGCCATTCGGTGTCCAGAATGCTGTAGTAGACCGAATCGCGCCGCCTGCCATCAGGCATGATGTAATGGCTGCGCAGCACGCCCTCGCGCACGGCGCCAAGGCGCTCAATGGCGCGTTGCGAGCGCACGTTGAGCGCGTCAGTCTTCAGCTGCACGCGCACGCACTGCCAGACTTCAAAAGCGTGCCGCAACATCAGGTACTTTGCCTCTGTGTTGATGGCAGTGCGTTGCCAGCGCGGATTGAGCCATGTCCAGCCGATCTCGACGCGCCGATGCGCAGGCGTGATCTCATCGAAGCGTGTGCTGCCGACGATCTCGCCCGTGGCACAGCTGAGTGTCACGAAGGGCAATTGATCGCCCGCTGCCTGCCGCTCTAGCGCGTAGGCGATGTAGCTATCAGCCTCAGCGCGGCTGCTGATGCGCGAGAGCGTCCATTGCCAGATCGACTCAGCCTGTGCGGCTTGCCAAAGCGCTTCAGCGTGCTCAGGCTGCATTGGCAGCAGCTGCACATGCACGCCCGTCAAGATGATCGGTTCGACTTTCATCCACCTTCCTCGCGCAGCAAATCTTGCCAAGTTTGCCGACGGCGCGCCACGCGCCAAGAGTCGCCTTCTAGGACGATCTCTGAGGGCAATGGGCGCGCATTGTAGGTCGATCCCATCACAGCGCCGTAAGCGCCTGCTTGCAAAACGGCGAGCAAATCGCCTTCATGCAAAGGCGGCAAGGTCACGTGCGTTCGCAGCACGTCAGCGCTCTCACAAATCGGCCCGACGACATGCGCCAGCGTCGGCTCAGCGTCGGATTGGCGCAGCGGCAAGATGTCGTGTATTGCGCTGTACAAAGCAGGGCGAATCAGCTCGGTCATGCCGCCATCAACAATGTAGAAAGTGCCGCTGTTGGTATGCTTCACATACTGCACCTCGACCAGCAGCAGGCCGTTCTCAGCCGCGATATAGCGCCCTGGCTCAAGGAGTAAACGCACTTGACGCCCTGCCAGGAGCGGCCGCACAGCCGCCGCAAACGCCTCAATGCTCGGCACAGGCTCGCCTGCATAGCTGATCGGGAAGCCGCCGCCTAGATTCAGCGCCCTCAGGAATGGAAAACGCTCGATCACGCTCAGCGCCGCTTGCAAGGCCTCAACTGTCCGCTCAACGCTGTGCAATTGGCTGCCAATGTGGACATGCACGCCTTCAATGCGGTATGGATCGCGCTCAGGGCGATAAGCGCTGAGAATTTGTTCTGCCTCGGCGATAGGCAAGCCGAATTTCGCTGCGGCGTGCCCAGTAGCGATGTGCGGATGCGTATCGGCACGCACGTCAGGATTCAGGCGCAGTGCCAGGCGCGGATGCACTCCGAGCGCCTGTGCCAGTTGCGCAATGCGCGCTAGCTCGCCGCTGCTCTCCACGTTGATCCACGCCACGCCAAGCTGCAGCGCGTATGTTAGCTCTTGGCGCGTCTTGCCGACGCCTGCGAAGACGATCTCTTC
>RFIM01000314.1 GCA_003695215.1 Chloroflexota bacterium | reverse complement strand
GTTGGCGATGTGTCCGTAGACGACTGTGTAGGAGCCATTGACGATCATCACGAAGTTTGGCGCGTACATATCGGTATTCAGGCGCACCACGCTGACTTGACCTGTCATCCCTGCGAAGACGGGCACTTCAACGCCGTTACTGCCGAAATCCACACCGCCATGCAAGCCCTGCGAGTATAGATAGGCGCGGCGACGCTGGACGTTGCGGTCGGTTGTCAAGCTATAGGCGAAGCGCGTGTTGCCGAAGTACTGAATCCATTGCGTTTGCGCTAACGAGATAGGCATGCGCGTGAACAGCTCGAGCAGCGGGCAAGCGTTGCCATTGGGCAGCTCAAGGCGCTCAGGCAGGTTTAATGGCGGCGCGGGTTGCACTTCAGTGGCAAAAAGCTCCTTTGAGTCGAGCGTCCGCTCAGCTGACCAGCCGCGCTCGTGCTTGAACCAGCGGAAGCCATCAGCCTCGCGTGGCTCATCCACTTCTGTCAGGCGCTCGCCGCTGAACAAGACGCCAAGCCGCGTCGCGCTCAGGCTCGGCGCACTGCGGATGTTGAGCAACGGCGCTACAACGCGCAGAGTGCGGCGCAGTTCAGAGCGCGGCGCAACCGTATCCTGGGCAGCCACAACTTCAGCGAAAATGCGCCCATCATTCAGGCTGCGCTCGGCCGACCAGCCGCGCTCGTGCTGAATCCAACGGAAGCCGTCCACTTCACGCGGCTCGCCGATCTCAGTGAAGGTCTGATCGACAGCAAAAGTGCCGATCACAGTTGTGCCATTGATGCCTGGCGCGTTACGGATATTCAACGGCGCATTGATGACGCGAAAGGTTCGCTGTGCCATGCTCGGCTCCTTTCCGTGAGCGAAGATTAGGCTTCAAGGCCTAGTGAAGCGTTTGTGCCATTAGGGCTGCGCGGCGTTTGGTCGGCGCCTTCCCAACGCTTGAAGATCAGCACGGCGTTCTGGCCGCCAAAGCCGAACGAGTTGGACATGACGTAGCGCAGGTTAGCTGTGCGCGGCACGTTCGGCACATAGTCTAGATCGCATTCAGGGTCGGGATAATGGTAGTTGATCGTGGCAGGGATGAAGCCATCGCGCAGCGCCATGATGCTGAAGATCGCTTCCATGCTGCCTGAGGAACTCATGGCGTGCCCGATCATAGATTTGGTCGAGCTGATAGGGATTTGGTAGGCGCGCTCGCCAAAGGCTTTTTTGATCATGCGCGTCTCGTTGGCATCGTTGAGCGGCGTGCTAGTGCCATGCGCGTTGATGTAGTCAATATCCTCAGGCGTGATGCCTGCCTGCTGCATGGCACGCTGCATCGCGCGGACAATAGCTGTGCCTTCAGGATCGGGCGCGCTGACGTGCGCGGCATCGCAAGTACAGCCATAGCCGACCAATTCGGCCAGGATTGTGGCGCCACGCGCTTGCGCGCTCTCCAGGCTCTCCATGAAGAGAACGGCAGCGCCTTCGGCAGGCACAAAGCCATCACGCGTAGCATCAAACGGGCGGCTAGCCGTCTCAGGCGAGTCGTTGCGCGTGGAGAGCGCCTTCATGGCGTTCAGGCCTGCTAGGCTGAAGAGCGCGAAAGTGGCTTCAGAGCCACCAGCGATCACCGCGTTGACTTCGCCGCGCCGAATCAGCTCGGCGCCTTCACCAATAGCAACGGCGCCAGTGGCGCACGCCGCCGAGACCGTGAAGTTGACGCCGCGAATGCCGAGCCGCATTGCCACTTGGGCCGATCCCATGTTGTTCAGCACCATCGGGAAGGCGAATGGACTGATCTTTTTCGGGCCGCGCCTGTATAGCACGTCCATGCCTTCCTGAAGCGTCTCGCTGCCGCCAAAGCCTGCGCCAATGATCACGCCCGTCTCGAAGGTGTTCTCAGGCGTCACGTGGTAGTTTGCCTGTGCGCAGGCTTCTAAAGCTGCTACAACGGCGAACTGTGCGTACCGATCCATGCGGCGCGCCTCCTTGGTGCCTAGCCATCGAGCCGCATCAAAACCCTTGACTTCGGCGCCAATGTGCGTATCTAGCGGCGTCGGATCGAAGCGCGTGATGCGCGCCACGCCTGATTTGCCCGCCTTGATATTCGCCCAAGTCTCAGCCACATCCAGGCCTAGCGGCGTCACCATGCCCATGCCGGTGATCACGATTCGTTTGGTCATAAAACTTTCCTTACGGTCAGAAAATCACATCCATTGTAACACCTCTCAAGGCATTTGTGAGCTTGATCGTGGCTGAAATGATGAGATTGCCTTGCTGCCACCAAGATTTTGCGCTAGAATCCAGAGCTCGTGAGCATGTCGGCTCTCGCTGCGCTTGCAATTCAGAGCGTGCTGCGTATGCGCAAACTGGTCGTCGTTTTAGCGGCTGCGATTGTCTTTTCTCCGCGCCTTGCCTTGGCTGATCAGCAAGTGCAGCGCGCGCTGCCCGATTCGCCGCCAAGCGACTTGCTGCCTGCGAGCGCGCCCGTTGTGAGCTTTGTGCCACAGCCCAAGCCGCTCCTGATTCTGGGCCTGCTTGCCGCGTTTTCGCAATGGCGGCTGGGCAGCAACAGCAACACTACATTCACAGCTAGCACAACGCCATATCACAGCGTGGCGCAAGGTTTTGCGCCACCCAAGCAGGGCGCCGCGTACATCGTGCCCGATCTCGCACCTTTGCACGGCTACGGCACGCCTGCTGCACAGCCGCATCGCCGTGCGCCGCCTCAAAGCTAGCCTCTGAGATTTTTCAGCCGCCCTGCTGAGCGCGGCGCGTATTTTTTTCAGCCTTTTCGTTCAACCGAGATTCAATCAACCTGAAGGGAAAACTTGACGCCTATGCAAAGAGAGACGCTAGGATGGCTGGCGGTCGTGATCGCCATAGCTGCGCTATGCACCTACATGATCTTGCCCAACCAGGGCTTGTTTGGCCGCCCAATCGAGGTGCGGCTGGGCTTGGATATCCAAGGCGGCGTGCGCGTCCTGATGCGCGCCGATCAGCCTGATGTGACGCCTGAGCAGATGAGCGAAGTGCGCCGCGTGATCGATCGGCGCGTGAATGCGCTCGGCGTGGCTGAGCCAATCGTCCAGACAGCTGGCAGCAACCGCATTATCGTGGAGCTGCCAGGCATCCAAAATCCTGATGCCGCTATTGACCTGATTCGTCAGACCGCACTCTTGGAATTCGTGGATTTCAGCGCAGTGGCAGGCTGCACTGCGCCGATGCCTGCACCTGGCACGTATATCCTCACCAATCGTCAGTTAGAACTCCGCCAAGGCGCGCCTGAGACGACACCTACGCCCGAAGCAGCCGCAACTGCTGAAGCGACCGCTGAGTCAACTGCCGAAGCCACTGCCGAAGTTGTGTCTACGCCTGAAGCGACTGCTGAAGCCGCGCCGACTGCCGAAGCCACTGCTGAAGTTATGTCTACGCCTGAAGCGACCGCTGAAGCCGCGCCGACTGCCGAAGCTACGCCGACCGCCGAACCGGCAGCTGAGCCGACGCCCGAGCCAAATCCGCCTGGCAGCAAGGCCAATCCGCTCCTGAACCCTTGCACTAACCTGCCCTTTAACACGGTCATGACAGGCGCAGGCCTGCGCGATGCTCAAGCGCGGCTAGGCGGGCAAGGCGGCACGCAGTATGTGGTCGGCTTTGAGCTGAATACAGGCAGCCCAGAGGCACAGGCTTTCGCTGCGCACACAGGTGCGAACATTGGGCAGCCGTTGGCGATTGTGCTTGATGGCGAGGTGCTCAGCGCGCCGATCATCCAAGCGCGCCTTGACGACGGCGGCGAGATCACAGGCAATTTCACGCGGGAAGAGGCAATCGCGCTAGCCGTGCAGCTGCGCTCAGGCGCTTTGCCCGTCTCGCTAAGCATTGAGTCGCGTGAGCAAGTCGGCGCGACGCTCGGCGCGGAGTCAGTGGCGCAAGCTGTGCGCGCAGGCGCCTTAGGCATCCTGACCATCTTCATCTTCCTGATCGTGTACTATCGTATTGGCGGCGTGGCCGCGGCGCTCGCCTTGATCCTGTTCGGGATGATCAACTTTGCGCTCTACAAGTACATCCCTGTCACGCTCACGCTCTCAGCTATCACAGGCTTTTTGATCTCAATCGGCTCAGCCATTGATGGCAACATCCTGATCTTCGAGCGCGTGAAGGAAGAATTGCGCAACGGGCGCAAGCTGAACAAGGCTGTGGAACTCGGCTTCTCGCGCGCCTGGGCGACGATCCGCGACTCGAATATCTCGACGATCCTGATCGCGCTGATCCTGTACTTCTTCGGCGGCCAGTTTGGCGCTAGCGCGGTGCGCGGCTTTGCCATCACGCTGATCATCGGCTTGGTGATCAACCTGTTCACAGCTGTAATCGTGACTCGCGTCTTCCTAAACGTGATTCTGGCCATCGGCGGCGAGCGCTTGGCGCGCACCAACTTGTTCGGACAGTGAGTCCAGAAAGTGACGGAAAGCTATGGTTAACTTCGTGAAATATCGCCGCTTCTACTATCTTTTCTCAGCGCTGCTGATCTTAGGCGGCATCGTGGCAATGCTGATCTCAACGCAGACCTACCGCGAGCGCTCGATCGTGCGCCTGAGCATCGACTTCATCGGCGGTGCGCTCTTCCAGCTGGAATTTGAGCCTGTGCCAGGGCAGGTGCCTGGCAGGCTGACAGGCGCGGCCATTCAGCAGGCTTTCACATCGGCTGGGCTAACGGACGTGACGGCGCAGCAGGTCGGCATTGGCGAGACCTATCGCTGGCAAGTGCGCGCCAACTTTGGCGATGACAGCGCTGAGCAGATCGAGGCAATCGCCAAGAATCTGACTGAACTTGGCCAGCAACTGAACTTAAGTTTTGACGCACAGCGCTTCCGCGAGAACTTCAGCGAAGTCTCGCCTGTGGTCGGCAATGAAGTGACCAACGCAGCGCTCGTCGCCACAGCGGTCGCCAGCGCGCTCGTGCTGCTGTGGATCGTCTTAGCCTTCCGCAACTTGAAGCACGCTTTCCGCTACGGCGTGACGGCGCTCATCGCCATGGTGCACGACGTGCTGGTCATGCTTGGCGCCATGTCGCTCATGGGCTTGATCGCCGGCTGGGAAGCCGATGCGCTCTTCCTGACGGCTGTGCTGACTGTGGTCGGCTACTCAGTGCAGGATACAATCGTGGTCTTCGATCGCATCCGCGAGAATGACGTGCGGCATCGCGGCGAGCCGTACGAGCTAATCGTCAATCGCAGCTTGCTGGAGACCATTCAGCGTTCGCTGATGACACAGATCGCGGTCGGCTTTGTGCTGGTGGCGCTTCTGCTGCTCACTAGCGGCTCGATCCAGCAGTTCGTAGGCATTTTGCTGGTCGGTTTGCTCAGCGGCTCATATAGCTCGATTTTCATCGCCGTGCCGTTGTTGGTCTCCTGGGAGAATGGCGAGATTCCGTTCGTGAATCGCGCTGCGAAGCGGCAAGCTGCTGCAGCCTAGCGCGTTGAATGCAAAAGCGCGGTCGAAAGGCCGCGCTTTTTGCATCATCATGTTGATTTCTGTGGTAGGTTGTTCAGGCGTGAGAGCATGCCGCTGAGTCGGCGCGGCTGTGTTGGCGGATCGGCAAGCCCATAAGCAGCCAAGAGTTCGTGTTCCGTGTGCGCTACCTTGACGCGCCGCACTGATGCTAGAGCTGTTGCCATGCTGCGAACATCGGCTGCTAGGTCTTGATCAGTGAAGCATATGCCGATGTTCTCAACAGCGCGGTGCTGCAACACGCGATAGAGCATCGCTTGAAGCGTCCGCCCAAAGCTGCTCGCCATCGTCAGATCGATGATGACTGTGACAGGCTCGGGCAGATTATTCAGAAAGTTGTGCAGGTCGTGATAGAGCGGCTGTGCTTCTCCTACACCACTGATGCGAACTCTGAGCGCGCCTTCATAAAGGCTAAGTTGATGAGCCATACTGTTTCTCCACTCCACTCTGTCCAAGATGCTCGATAAGGACTAGCGGATAGAAGCCGATTCGTGGCGTGAAGAAACGTTATAGTAAATGTAGCTACAATTCGCTAGAGTGCCTATAGTACAAAAGTCACTTTGTGCAAAGTGCGAGGTGCAGCCTGGTGGAAGTTGCACGCGTGAACATTCTTGGAGTCGGCGTAAGCGCTGTGAACATGGCGCAAGCGCTCAGCTTGATCGCAAGCTGGATCGCGGCACAGCGACCGAACTACGTCTGCGTCTCAAACGTCCACAGCATCATGAGCTGCCAAAAAGATGCTGAACTGCGCACGATCCACAATCGGGTAGGTCTAGTGACGCCTGATGGCATGCCGCTAGTGTGGTTGAGCAGGCGGGCGGGCTATCGACACGTTGAGCGCGTCTACGGGCCTGATTTGCTCTTGGCTTTGTGCGCCTACGGCTTGCCACACGGCTATCGCCATTTCTTCTATGGTGGCGGCATAGGCGTGGCACAGCGCCTGGCAGAGCGCTTACAGGCGCGCTTTCCAGGCTTGCAAGTGGCAGGTGCGTTCACACCGCCGTTCGGCACGCTCAGCGCCGCCGAAGATGATCGGATCACACGCCTTTTGGCTCACAGCGGCGCGCATATCATCTGGGTCGGTTTGGGAATGCCCAAGCAAGAGCGCTGGATGGCAGCGCATACGGCGCTCTTGCCGCAAGTCTTGATAGGCGTCGGCGCCGCCTTTGACTTTCACAGCGGCATGAAGAAACAAGCGCCGCTTTGGATGCAACGATACGGCTTGGAATGGCTTTTCAGGCTGCTGAGCGAACCAAGACGACTCTGGCAGCGCTACCTGACCACGATCCCGCTTTTCATCGCGCTGATAGCAGCGCAGCAGCTTGGCCTGCGCCGCTACCAGCTCTCGGATGAGCCACTCACTCAAGATCGGGCGTAGCGGCAGCTGTAGGCTCAGCAGTTGGCTCTGCGGTTGGCTCTGCAGTCGGGACAGGCGTAGCAGCGGCGCGCTCAATCGCCTCGATGCGCTCTAAAAGCACTTCGCGCAGCGCTGTGAAGGTGTTCGCATCCGCGCCGACCACGCCTTCCTGGTTCAAGACGGTCAGGGCATCGTCGCCTAGCAGATACCAGGCATAAGCGCGCACTTCAGGGCGGCTCAAGCTGTTCAAGTTTAGCGCTGCAAATAACGGACGCGCTAACGGATAGGTACCATTCTGAATATTAGCCAGAGTCGGCGCCACACAGCCATTGCCTGCATCAATTTGAACCGCTTGCACACGTGCGCCGCTGCGCATGAACTCGCTGTAGCGCATGAAGGTCGCGCCGCCGAGCGCGTTCTGCACAGCCACTGCACGGAAGATTGGATCGTCGTTTTGCGCATTCTCGGCGATATCATCGCGGAAGCGCGGCGCAATTTGATTGCGCACCACGCTAGTGAGCAGCGCGTCCGCTTGCACGTTGCCGCTGCGCGGCGCCACAACGATCAGCGGCTGCTCAGGGAAGCCTTGGGCTACTTGTGCCCAGCTCTTGGCATTATAACGCGCGCTGAAGAGCCGCTCCACGTTCTCCAGTGAGAGGCAGCGCGCAAAAGTGTTCTGCAGGCTGATGACGATCAGATCGGCATCGTAACCGAGCGGCATTTGCAAAGTCTGGACGTTATTGCGCTGGCACAGATCGGCTTCTGCTGCATTCGGTTGCCGCGTCGTGAAGACGATATCAGCCCGATTCTCGCACAGCTTGCGATAAGCGGCTGCGTTGCCAAAAGGCTGATTCAAGAGCGTGATGCTAGTGAAACGCGGCGAGAACGGCGCGTTCAGGTCTTTGACCAATTCGTTCAGCAGCGGCGAGCCGTCTATCGAGATGACGCCGGCCGTGTTGGCAGGCACGTTGACGGCTTGGACGCGGCTGTAAGTGCGGCCTGTGCGGCGTGTCTCCAAGTAACCCAGTCCGCGCGAGTACAAGACTTCGCTAGGCGGTACATACTTGAGCGCGATCAGGTTGCGGCGGCCGTCGCTGCTGAGCAGATAGCGCAGAAAATCCTGCAAAGGCTGCTTCTCCAGCCGCGCAGCGTTCACATACAGCAGAAGCGACTCCGACAGCGGATAACGCCCTTCGTCCAGGTTGACTGTGTTTGGCTCGATGCAGGCTGTGCCTGTGCGAATCTGCAGCGGTCGGATCGCCTTGGCAGGCGTGCGCTCGACGATTAAGTCCTGCAGGGGCATAATGCCGATAGCATTGCGCTCGACGTTGATCTTCTCGCTCATGGCTTTAGCTGTCTCCACGGCCTGCAGATCGGCGCGCAGGCCATCGCCTGCCAAGAGACGGTCGAGCAAGAAGCGTGGCGGACGCTGCTCGTTATCGGGCAGGATGTAGAGCGATTCGATGGCGAAATCGCCGAAGGCAGCATCTACGGCTGACCAATTTTTCACGTCAGTGGCGCCAGGCGAGAGCAGCGTGTTGAGCTGATCGACGCTCAGGCATTGCGCAGGCGCGGCGTTGTTCACAACCAGTGCCACAGCATCATAGCCGAGCAGCAACTCAATGAAATTCACGCCTTTCGCGGCGCAATCGGCAATTTGCGCGTCTGTGATGGCGCCATATGCCATCGCCACGTCCGTTGCGCTATTGCAAAGCTGATCGATGCCTGTGGCAGTGCCAGAAATAGTTACTGCGATCTGCGTTTGAGGCGCACGCGCCGCATAGTCGGCTTTAGCAGCTTCGATGACGGCCGCCACCAGCGCTGAGCCTTCGAAGGTCAGTTGGTTGGGATCAGAAGCGCTTTGTGCGCGCACAGCAGAGAAGCTATTGGCAGAGAAAGTTGCTATCAGCGCTGTGCAGATGAGCAGGGCGATCCACACGCGCCGAAAATAGGTTAGCACGTCTTCTTAGCTCCTTTGGAAAATCTTGCTTGCAGGCGCGCATTATACCACGCTCGGCTGAAAAACCTGAAGGCGAAGGTGCGCTGATGCGCTATAATTGGCGCAAATAGCTCAAGCGAGGCTTTCCCATCAGGATGCGTAGGGCTAGACGCGAGGCTGACCTGACGACGAGCGAAAAACGGCTGATTGCAGCGGCACTGTGCCTGATCACCTTGCTGACGTATGGCATAGGCGCGGCATGGCGCTTTGGCTTCAGCGGTGGCGATCAGCCAAAGGCATTAGCCCAAGCGCCGACCGCCACCTTCGTCTTGCCAACGCCCTTGCCGACCGATACACCTGCCGCCAATCCAACGCAAGTGCCAACTCAGCCCTTTGGCTCCGTCCTCAGCACGGCAACGCCAACACCGACAGTGTTCATCTTGCCAACGCCCTTGCCGAGCGATACGCCGCGCCCAACGGACGTGCCGCCACTGGAGATCGAGGCGATTGTCGTCCCTGAGGAGGGCTTGATGTTACGCACAGGGCCTGGCAAGAAATTTCCGCACACGGCTGTGCTGCTGAAAGGCGCGCGCGTCGTTGTCTTCCGCCGCACCGAAGATGCAGCTTGGGTGCGCGTGCGCGTGCCTGCCATACAAGGCGAAGGCTGGGTTTCCGCCGAGTACCTGAACTTGAATGGCGATCTCGCGCGCGTGGCAGTGGCCAGCGCTGCTGAGATCGCGCCGATTCCGACGCCACAACCTGAGACAGGACAAGTGGCAGTGGAGCGTCCGCCTGCGCAAGCCTGTGTGAGCGTGGTGGGCGATTCGATCGCCTATGGCGAGGTGATCTTCGAGCTGCTCGGTGTTGGCTTCATCAACGTGAAGATGGCGCCGTTCAGCTTTTATGTGCAGCAGCAGCTGAAGCTGCGCAACGTCGATCAGCCCGTCACGGATCGCAGCTATCCTGGCATTGGCATCACCTCGCCGCGCCATAAGTCCTATTACGATCTGCCAACTTATCGCGATCTGCTGCGCGATCGCTGCCGCTTCACGATTGTATTGCCTTGGGTTAACGACCTCAGTTCGGGCATGCCGCCTGAAGAAGCTGCGCCGTTACATGCTGAGAACCTAGCGGCTATGGCGCAGCGGCTGATCGAAAACAACCCTGATGGGCGGATCATCCTTGTGAACTACTACTATGGCGCGCCGGCGCCGTTCACGCTCGGCATGGCGGGCGGCTTCACGCCGCAAGCCATTGAACGCTTCAACGCCGAGATGGATCGCGCTTGCCGCGAAGGCGCGCTCAGCCGCATGCGCCAAGTGACCTGCGTGAAGGTCGAAGAAGCCTTTCGCGAACTCGGCACGACTTATGTAGTGCAAGGCATGCGCCGCAAAGAAATCGAAGCTGTGCGGACGGCGCCGCTCTCGCCCGAGCATCAGAATATGCTCAATTACTATTCCTCGATCAACCCTGATGGCGTCATGCAAGGCGACGGCGTCCATCTGAGTTCTCTGGGCAAGCGCGTCTTGGCATCTTACCTGGCCGATATCATGTTACGCTTGCCCGATCTGCCCAGCGAATAACTTGTAGCATTTTGAGGAGCTTTCCATATGCGCCGTCTGATTCCGATCGCCCTTGCGCTGACGCTCGCGCTAGGCGCTGTGCCCATTCGCGCCGATGAC
Source organism: Chloroflexota bacterium (assembly GCA_003695215.1). GTDB lineage: Bacteria > Chloroflexota > Anaerolineae > Aggregatilineales > UBA2796 > CP2-2F. Next base: position 8,187 of record RFIM01000314.1, on the reverse strand, counting down.
GATCATGCCGCTGAGACGCTCGCCCTGCTGCAGGCCACGATCTTGCCCGAGCGCGACCGCTTTGCGCTGGCCCGTTGGTATCTTGGCTTGCGCGAGCTGCCCGCGCCGCGCACTGAGCCCGTCCTCTACCGCATTGGCGATGCCAAAATCTTTGAGACCTACAATCTGGACACTGAGACGCGCTTCAGCTTCACGGCGCGCCTGGCTTGGATCGGCGAACACGCCTACTGGTGGTTCGAAGAAGGCTTCACGCCCGATCAAGATGCCTTGTGGCGCAGCGCTGAACGTTTCGACAAGCGCATCTACCCAACTGTGCGCGCCTATTTTGGCAGCGAAGATTCACCCGGCGTGGATGCCGATCCGCGCCTGTTCATCGTCCACGCGCGCAACCTGGGCAGGTACGTCGCCGCGTATTTCAGCAGCACCAACGAATTTCCGCGCGCCGTCGTGCCTGAGAGCAATGAGCATCAGATGTTCTGGGTGAATTTGGATACTATGCGCATCGGCACGGCAGGCTATGAAGGCACGCTAGCGCACGAATTCCAGCACATGATCCATCACGTCCGTGATAGCAACGAAGCGCTATGGCTTAACGAAGGCATGTCTGAGCTGGCAGCCGATCTGAGCGGCTATCGCAGCGACACTAGCGGCTTTGTGCGCGCTTTCCTGAACCGTCCACAGACTCAGCTGAACGCATGGCCAGTTTTGGAAGACTCGGCGCCGAACTATGGCGCTGCCTACCTGTTCATGCGCTGCTTCTTGCATCGCTTCGGCGTGGATACGCTGCGCGCTTTAGTGGCGAATCCGAACAACGATATGGCAGGCATCACTGAGACTTTGGCGCTATTCAAACATACGGATGCTGATGGCGCGCCGATCACGGCTGAGCGCTTCTTCGCCGATTGGGTAGCTGAGAATTGGCTGAATAACGGCTGCCCAACGCCGCTGAGCCAAGCGCCGCGCAGCGAACTGATGAAGCTCGGCGAGAATCTGCTGGTCTTGCCGCAATTTGGCACCTACTATCTGCGCGTGCCGCCAGGGCGCTACACGCTGACTGTGCAGAGCGAGCCGACTGTTCAAGTCATCCCAACACAAGCCTACAGCGGCGATTATTTCTGGTGGAGCAATCGCGGCGATGATAGCCACACGCGTTTGACGCGCGCCTTCGATCTGCGCGGCGTGCCACGCGCGACCTTCACCTTTCGGCTGTGGCACAACATCGAAGAGAACTGGGATTACGCCTATCTGAGCGTCTCGGAAGATGGCGGCGCTACTTGGCGCGCGCTGGAGACTTCGGCGAGCCGCCCTGCAGGCGGCAACCACAATCCATATGGCGCCGCTTTCAGCGGCAAAAGCGGCAACGGCGATCTTCCGCAGTGGATCGCAGTCTCAGCCGATTTGAGCGCTTACGCGGGGAAGCCAATCCTGCTGCGCTTCGATTATGTCATGGACGATGCCATCAACTTTGAAGGCCTGGCGCTAGATGATATGGCGTTGCCTGAGATCGGCTATTTCTATGATGCCGAACTCGGCGATGGCGGCTGGCAAGCCGAAGGCTTCGTGCGCATGGCAAACCGACTGCCAACGCGCACGCTGGTGCAAGTGCTGGCAGAAGGCACAGTCAAAGCGCGGCACATCCTTGAGCGCGATCAGAGCTTGCGCTTACAGGTGACAGGCGGCACTGTGATCGCCTTCAGCGGCTTGCGCGAGTTCACTACAGAGCGCAGCCTGCTGACCTACAGGCTTGAAGCGACGCGGTAGGTCGCGTCTTCAAGATAAATCGGATTGCTCAGAATCCAGGCGCGCGGCTTGCCCTTGAAGATGCGCCAGACTTCCACGCGGTAGGCGCCGCCTTGCTGCGCTGTGTAGGTCAGATTCTCGCGATCAACCGCCTCAGCCACGACCTTGCCATGCCGAATCAGCTTGATGTGGCTACGTGCGCCTGCTAGCGCCTGCAAGGTGACGCCGCTGCCGAGCTTCAGGCTATCGCCCATGATAGCCGTGCCGTGTTGCCCATGCGCTGAGAAACGAAATTGACGCGTGCTGCCCAACAAATCGTAGCCGATGTAAGCATGCCCTTGCCGTAGCGCTTTGTAGATGATCGCCTTGTCGTGCTGCCAATCGCCGTTGAGCGGCTGCGCGCTGAGGATGTGCGTGTTCACGCAGCTGAAGAGAAAGTCATAGGGAAAGATAGTATGCTTGATCAAGCCGCGCCGAACGACTGTGCCGTGTGCATCTGAGTTGCCGATGCCAACGACGCGCTCGCCTGCGCTCAGCAGCGCGTCCCATTTGGCCAGCGTGAGCGGATTAGGCGCGATCACGACCTCCTCAGGGCGGAAAGCAGCGCGCAAGGCTTGCCAGAACGTGCCTTCATTGATCACCTGCTTCACGCTGGACATATAATTCCAGATTTCTAGGCCTGTGAAACCGCGCACCTGCCAATCTTCCCAAGGAATGGCAGGTTCGCTGAAGCGCTCGAGCGGCGTATCATGCGGATGTGCCAAGAAGCACAGCCCATTGGCTGCGTTAACCGCGTTGATGAGCGCTTGCGGATCAGCGGCACAGGCCGCTAGCTCGCGTCCCGTGCCATAGACCAGCAGATGGTTCACTTGCGGCAAGCGCATCCGATCATGGATTTCCTCGCCTGTCAGCAGCAGGACATGGCGGCGATCGGCGCTATCGCCGCTGCTGTAGTAACCTTCTACGCCCTGCACCAGGACGTTGTGATCGGTCACGATGATGAAATCCAAGCCCGCCAAGAGCGCTGCTTGCGCGATTTCAGCATGATACGCCTCGCCATCTGAGTAAGGCGTATGCACGTGCAAGTTGCCGCTATACTCGTAAAGCAAACTCATCCGCGCTTCTTAGTTGCTCCAGTCTGTGGCGATGATCACGTCTTCTTCAGTCTGAGTCAGTTGATAAATCTGGCCTGTGGCGATCTCGACCACGTAGAGTTCCCACTTGCCGCTGCGCTTGGATGAGAAAACTACATACTGCCCGTTCGGCGACCACAACGGACGCACACACTCGCCGAAGTTCTCCACAATAGCGCGGCGATTGCTGCCATCAGCATCCATGATGAACAGATCGCTGCGTCGGCTATCTGGCGCGCCTGCGGCGAAGAGCAACTGCTTTCCATCAGGCGACCACTCAAGGCCGGATTCAACCAGCGCATCGCCATCGTCGGTCAGGGCGCGCTCAGGCGCGAATCCTTCATTGACGGGCACGACGTAAATGTCATGGCCGTTGCCGCCGATATCCCTGCGATCTGAGACGAAGGCAATCTGCTTTCCATCAGGCGAGAGCGCCGCCCAGGTGTTGATGCCACTATCGCGTGCTGTCACGCGCTGCACTTGAAGAGACGCCTCAGCAGTTGGCTCAGCAGTTGGCTCGGCTGTAGCCTCGCCTTCAGCTGGCGTGGGCGTCTCGGTTGGCACAGGTTGCGCCACAAAACGCACAGGCAGATAGTAAACATCCGAGGTCGGGTCGTTCTCAACAGTGACATTGCGCGCCACAAAGACCAGGCCTTCGCCGTCTCGGGCTATTGAGAGCATGGCTTGATCAGCCAGAGGCGGCTGATTGCGCCAAAAGGCGCTCAGTTCTTGCGGTTGCGAGCCGTTCAAGTTGGCGATGCGGAAGAGCAGCTGTTGGCGCGCACCTGTGACCAAGCGCGCATAAACGAAGCGTCGTCCATCGGGCACGAAGCGCCCATAATCGCCGCGCTCGCGCCCTGTGAGCGGCGTTTGCTGGCCAGTGGCAAGGTTGTAGAGGAATAGCGGCAAGTAGCCATCGCGAGTGAGCGGCGTGCCGTACTGCACAATCAGGCGCCCTTCAAGGGTGAAAGGCAAGCTGGGCAGCGGTGTTGGCGAAGGGCCGCCGCGCGGCGTCGGCGGCGGCGAGGGCGTCCAAGTAGGCGGCAACTGACGGGCAAGGCGCGTGCTCTCGGCGTTCGCTGTTTGCGTGATCAGCGCAAGGGCAGCATTGGCTGTGGCTGTTTGGAGGCTCTCATCAGGCGTAGGTGTGCTGGTCGGTAGCGCTGCCACAGTTGGTATCGGCGGCTCTTCTCGGTTGCTGAACAGCACAATCACCAGCAGCAACAAGATTGCGATCACGCCGCCGACAATGGCAATAGTGCGGATAAATGCTTGCTGATTGCGCGCTTGATCGTCTTCCTTAAAGGGCGAGCTGATGCTGAAGCTGAGCTGATCCAGCATCTGCTTGGCTTTTTCGTTATTCGGATTGATGACGACAACGTTGCCGAGGCAGACACGGCGCTCTTCAGCAGTCTCAGCCACTGAAGCTAACCAGAACCAGCCCTTTTCGTTGTACTGGTCGAGCGCCACAACTTCGCGCAATTTGGCACGGGCTGTTTCCTTATCGCCTGCACGAGCAGCAGCTATGCCTTCGCGCAGCAATTGCTCCACTCTTGGGTCCGTTGTTCCGCCAGAAGGTGTGGTCATGTCTCAGAAAGGCTCCTTTTGCGCGCTCAAGGCTTCACCTTAGGTGCGTAAGTGTTCTCAGGGAAGTTCGTGATTTGTGTGATGTTGCCGCCGTCAGGCGTCATGCTGAATAAGTTCAAAACGTTGCCGTTGCGCGTCGAGCTGAAGAAGATGTAGCGCCCGTCAGGCGACCACGACGGATCGCGGTTCTCGGCGCCGCTATCGCCAAAAGTGATCTGTCGCTTATTGCTGCCATCAGCGCGCATGACGAAAATGCGCGAGCCGCGTCCTTGTGAAGAAACATAGGCGATATGGCTGCCATCAGGCGACCAAGCAGGCGAGAAATTTTGCCCGCTGCTCGTCAGTTGTACAGTTGCATCACGCCCTTGCTTGGTCAGATCGCGCACGAAGATCTGCAACGATCCGCCGCGTCCGCTGGGATCCGCTGCATAAGCGATCTTCGTGCCGTCTGGCGACCACGCCGGATCGGTCTCGATGCCGCGCCCATCAGTGATGCGCTCTGTAGCAGGCTCGCCAAAGCGGTAGATGAAAATATCGTCTACTTGCACATCATCCGAAGAAAAGGCTATCGCCTTGCCGTCTGGCGACCAAGCCACTGCCCGTGCACGCGTATTTGGCATTTCCAGCGCCATTTGTGCATCGCTGCCATCAGCGTTTGCCACAAAGATCTGCTCACGGCCGTCCACGAGCCGCGTGAAGGCAATGCGCGTGCCATCCGGCGACCAAGCAGGGAAGGTGAACGGCTCGCCTGCGGGCGTCAGGCGGCGCGCAGCGCTGCCATCACCGCGGCTGATGAAGAGCGCAGGCAAGCCATCTACCTCACGAATGTAGAGCAAGGTATAGGTGCTGAGCGGCGGCAGCGTCGGTGTTGGCGTCTCAGTTGGCGGCAGCGTCGGCGTGATCGAAGGCGTCCAAGTCGGCGGGATGGCGAACGGATTGGGCACCACAGTCACGATCACCATTGGCAGCGTGGCAGTGCCAGTCGGCGTGAGAGTCTGGGCAATGGCAGCTTCAGTTGGCGGCGGTGTGATAATGCCGACAATCACTTCAGGGTTGCTCAGCAGCGCCAAGCCGATCAGGATCGCCACGACTGAGATCGCAATGATCACAACAGCAAGCGGGCTCAAGGTTCGGCTTTGGCGTTGGCTGCGCCAGGCTTCGGCTGTGCCAGGTGTTGTAGCGCCTGCAGGCTTGGTCGGCGCCTTGACAGGCTGCTGCGCAGGCGTGCGCGGTGTGCTAAGCGAAGCTGAGGAAGGTGGCGAAGGCCTGAGATTTTCCAGAGCGCGGCGCGCTTCAACGTTGTTCGGATCGATATCCAGCACATTCTCATAGCAGATACGCCGCTCGCGCGGCGTATCCACCACACGTGCCAAGAGCAGCCAAGCTGGCACGTTATTGTCGTCAAGCGTCAAGGCTTGCTCCAAAAGCTGACGCGCCAAAGGCTTGTTGCCGCTAGCCATTGCTTTGCGCGCCTCAGAGAGCAACTTGCTGAGTTCTTCTTGTGCCACGCTGATATGCCTCCATTCAGGCTGTGATGAAGTACACAAGAATGCCGACGACGATTAACACGATCACTAAAATGATGATCAAGCGAATGCCAAGTTCCATCGAGGCGCGCTCGCTGCGCTCGATCACCCGATCCATCGCCTCAAGCAGCTCACGGGCTTTCTGATTCTCAGGGTTAATGCTCAGGACAGTCTGCAAGATGCGGCGGCGCTCGGTCTGATCGTCCTCAACAGCGGCTAGCCACAGCCAAGCGCGCTCGTTACGCCGATCTATATTCAACACTTGGGTGAAAATGCCTTTGGCGGCTTCCTTATTTCTATTGCGTGCAGCGTTGATGCCGAGTTGCATCAAGTTCTCAAGGTTTGTCTCGTTTGGCGATCCTACGCTCATCTCTTGCTCCAATTCAGCACACGCCGGTGCTTTCTGGCACGCCCAAGCCTTAAGTTATAGTCTACCACAGCGCGCAACGCAATAGGTAGGTCAGGCGTCCTGAGGCGGCGGCTCTGTTGGCGCTGAGTCGGGCGTGTCGTCCTCAGCCGAAGGCGGCGGCACAATCGGCTCGGTCTGCTCGGCTGGGAACAGGCTCTCATAGGAGAGCAAAGGCGGCATGGCAGGCGTCTGTGTGCGCTCAAGGTGAGCGGGCATTGGTTGCGGCGCATGCGCCTGGCTTGTAGGGCGAGTCGGGCACTGCAAATTGGAGTACGCAGGCTCCGGCGGCGGGATGGGCGGCGTGAAATGCGGGATGCTCGGTGCGCCTGGATACCATGGCGGCGCGTTACTCTTCCGACTGGCAACGTGGCGGCGCGGTATGCGAAGCCAAAGCAGGAGGATGCCTGTCGTGAGCCAAGTGACGCTGCCGAGAATGCCGACGAACACTAGCGCGGCGCGCAGCTCAGTTGGGAAATTTTCAGGCGCAAGGCGCAAGCCAAGCGCTGGAATCTGAAGGCCGAAGAGCGCGCTATAGCCTAGGGCAACGGCCACTGTGGCGCTGCCGAACAACAAGCCTAGCCCTGCGCCGATTAAAAACTGACGCCTATCCATCCTGAACGGTTGCCTCAAGCTTGATTGTAGCGCGAGATTGTAGCGCGAGAAAGCGCTTGGCTGTGCCAACTGCGGCGGGTCTTATGCTTGCCAAATTGCGTATAAGGCGCTAGGCTTAATAGAAGCTGCAATATTCAGCAGCGCGTCAATCCAAGGCAATTGAGCTGATCGTAAACCTAAGGTGTAGCCGTGTCGATTGCGAGGCGCCGTATGGCGCGTGCTGTAGCGCTTCAAGCGCTCTATGAGCTTGATTGCACCAATCATACTATAGCGGAGGTGATGCAGGCGCGCCTGGCCGCTCTAGCTGAGCAGGGCAAGGTGGAGGCTGAGGTGCGGCGCTACGCCTATCGCCTGGTGAATGGCGTACGCGAGATTTATCCGCTGCTGGACGCGCTGATCGCCCAATTTGCGCCTGAATTCCCTATCGAACAGATGGCGATCATCGACCGAAACATTCTCCGCATGGCGCTCTATGAGTTCGCCTTCGGCAAGCAAACGCCCTTTGCTGTGGCTGTGGATGAGGCTGTTGAGCTTGCTAAGCAATTTGGCGCGGAAAGCACGCCGCGTTTTGTGAACGGCGTGCTTGGCGCTCTAGCGCCGCATACAGCCGCCTTGCAGGTGCAGCTGAGAGATAAGGCGAATCCAACATGAATTTCTTTGGCATCGGCCCGGCTGAACTGATCCTGATCCTGATCTTGCTCTTCGTCGTGGCAGGCCCGAAGCGCATGATTCAGTGGTCGTACTATCTCGGGCGCTATATGGCGCAGTTCCGCCGCATGGTTGAGGAATCTTGGAGCCAAGTGCGCAAGGAGCTGGAGAGCGCTCAGATTGAACTGCCCGAAGAGCTGCCGCGCCGCCGCGTGAACCTGATGCAGGAGGCCAATCGTGCCATCAACGCTGAGTTGAGCCGTGCTATGCCGCCAAGCGGCTCAAAGTATGGCCCAAAAGCGAGCAACGGCGCCCAAGCTGCCGACTCTGAGCCAAAAGGCCAGGCAGCTGGCTCGACGCCTGATTCTGATCGTAGTGATGAGCCCAAACGGTATGACGCATGGCTACCCAAATAGCGCCTAAACCGCCTCAGACGCCCGATTTGCCGCCCGATGAGATCGAGGCCGAAGAAGGCGGCAAGCTAATGGGCTTCTTCGATCACGTGGATGAGCTGCGCCGCCGCTTGGTGCGC
>RFIM01000313.1 GCA_003695215.1 Chloroflexota bacterium | reverse complement strand
GGCGCAATAGGCTATAATCAAGGTAGCATCCTGAACTGAAAAGGCAAGAGAGATCGCATGATTGACGTGAACGATCTGCGCAAAGGCGTCACCTTCACTGTAGATGGCGCGCTCTACCGCGTCTTGGAATACTCGCATCACAAGCCCGGCCGTGGTAACGCCACTATCCGCACCACCTTGCGCGATCTGCGCACAGGCGCCACTATCCAGCGCACATTCGTCTCCGGCGACCGCGTGCAGGACATCCGCGTTGAGAGCTTCCCTGTGGAGTTCCTGTACAGCGATGGCGAGATGCTGCACTTCATGAACACGACGACTTACGAGCAGTACGAACTGCCTGCGCGCATCTTCGGCGACGACATCCTGTACTTGTACGAAAATATGCAGCTCTCGCTCAGCACCTACGAAGGCGAAGTCATTGACTACGAGTTGCCGACGACTGTGGAGCACGAAGTGGTGGAAGCGGAAGTCGCTGTGGCAGGCAACACAGCTACTGGCGCTACCAAGAAGGTCACGACACAGACGGGCTTGCAAGTGACTGTGCCGCTCTTTGTCAACGTCGGCGATAAGATTCGCATCGATACGCGCGATGGTAGCTACATCACACGCGTCTAGCTGCCTCAGGAAGCCTTGATGAAAACGCCCGCTGGCAAAGAATGCCCTGAATATCACGCCGACTTTCACCGCGGCAGGCGCGTGCAAGAGTGCCGCTTGATCAAGCGCAATCCGCGTAGCGCGCCCTGGCACCCTGGCGACTGCAGCCGCTGCCATGTGCCTGATATCCTTCGGGCTAATGCCAGCGAGTTTCTGCGGCTGACTCTGCAGGTCAAGCCTGGCTTTCTGGGCATTGGGCGCTCACTCGCTGTGAGCGCCTTCTGCGAGAAACACAAGACTGAAATTGAAGATCCTTACGTCGGCTGCGAACAGTGCAACGCTGAACGTCCCGGCGTTTCGCTCTTCTTGGATGCGCTGCGCGGCGTGGACGGCGAATGATCAAAGTTGTGCTGTTCGACCTAGATGGCACACTCGTCCGTGTGAATACGGACGCCTTTGTGCGCGACTACGTACAACAGCTGAGCGAACAGCTGGCCGAGGCGCTCGAAGTGCCTGCAGCCCAGTGCCTTCAGGCGCTGCGCGCTGCTATCCGCGCTGTGAGCGCCAATCTCGATCCGACCTGCAGCAATCGGGCAGTCTTTGAGCGCGCTTTCGTCCAGGCGCTTGCCATGCCAAGTGAAGCGCTGCACACTGCCTTTGCGCGCGCTCAAGCGGCGATCTTTCCGAGCCTTGTCAGGCACTTCGCACCTGAGCCTGCGGCTGTGCCGCTCTTGGAGCGGCTCATGGCGCGTGACATCGCTTTTGCTATAGTCACCAATCCTATCTTCTCACTGGAGACCGTCTATCAGCGCATGATCTGGGGCAATTTGCCGCTCGAGCTGCCCTATGCGCTCATCACTAACCTTGAGGAGCTACATTTCGCTAAGCCGCGCCCACACTTATATGAGGAAGTCTTGGCGCGCATCGGCTACGAGCCCGATCAGGCGATCATGGTCGGCGATGACTTTCAGAACGATATCGCGCCTGCGAACGCCATCGGCATGCATGCCTACTGGCTGAATGGCGCCCAGACCTTAGCTGACTTCGCCGCTGAGGTTGAAAATGGCTTGCTGGAGCGCTTGGCGCGGCAGCCGCTCGAGTCGGATCGGCGCGCTCAGATTGTGCCGCGCTTGTTAGGCAACACCGCAGCGCTCTTCGGCATGGTCGAGGCAACACCGCAGCGCGCCTGGCACATGCGCCCTGATCCAAACGAATGGACGCCGCTAGAAGTCATCCATCACTTGCGCCAGAGCGAGCGCGAAGTGCAGCGCCCGCGCCTGCAGCGCATCGCCGCAGAAGACAATCCATTCTTGCCGCCGCCACCCGAGCCATTCCGACCGAACAGCGTGCAGTTGAGCGAGACGCCGCAACAGATCGCAGCCGACTTTTGGCGCGAGCGCGCTCAGACTATTGCTTTTCTGGAAGGACTACCGCCGCAGGCTTGGGCGCGTCCTGCGCGGCACGCCATCTTCGGCCCGACCACGTTGCTAGAGATGGCGCACTTCACAGCGCGCCATGATCACTTGCATTTGAACCAGCTCTGCCAGACGGTCGGCAAGTGTCAGGCTGAGTAGCCTTCATCGGCCTGTCACAAAGACTTCCTCGCGCACCTCAGAAGCAGGGCAATCGCGGATGATGGTCACATAGACTTTGTTCTCTGGATCAGGTCCAGCATTGACCTGTAGCTCGCCTGAGGCAAGCCGATAGAGCGCAAAGCGCTTATCGCGGCCTGTGGCAATCAGGTAGTTCTGCGCCTTAGCTGGGAAGCGCGCCAAATCGCGCTCAGTCAAGCGCAACTGACGCCGACCGCTGCCATTCGGCTCGATTGAGTAAATCTCCAAGAGACAGCCCGTCGGCGTGCCTTTGGTGTAAACGGCGTAGAACTGGCCGCCCATACAGTTGTGGCGCCGATCGTTCTCGCATTCGCACGGATTGCAGGCCTGCACGCTGCGGTTCGGCGGGAAGGCGAAGGCAACCGTGCCTGCTGCCAACAACGCAAAGGTCATGAATGCCATGACCAAGCGCGAGAAAGAAAGACGGAAAGCCATAGCTCGGCACCTCCTGACTCTTGTGCGAAATCCACATGATTCTACCGACAGTTCGGCTTGCGAAGTAAGGCTCATGCACTGTAAAGCGGCGTGCGCTGTAAAGCAGGAATATCAGCGGCACCTGCCACAAACATAGTGATGCGCAGCTGCGTCTTCAGCTCGCGAATCAGCTCATCTGTGGCTTCAAGCGATTGCGCTGCCGCTTTCAAGAACGGGCCTGCCAAACCGCATAGCTGCGCGCCGAGCGCGATGCACTTGGCGACATCAATGCCATCGCGCAAGCCGCCGCTAGCGATGATCGGCAGGTTCGGCGCCGCTTGGCGCACTAACATGATGCTCTCCGCCGTTGAGATGCCCCAATCGGCGAAAGCGCGCGCCACACGCGCATGGAAAGCCGTCGGCGCCCGATGATACTCCACCTCGCTCCAAGAAGTGCCACCAGCGCCTGCTACGTCAATGGCGGCTACGCCCGCTTCTGCCAAGCGACGCGCGTCCTCCGCTGAGAAGCCCCAGCCCACCTCTTTGGCGATAACGGGCACGCCGATGCTGCGGCACAAATGCGCCACTTTCGGCAAGAGGTCTTTGAAATTGCCATCACCCTCAGGCTGAACAGCCTCTTGCAGCGCGTTGAAGTGCAAGATCAGCGCATCGGCCTCGGCCATGTCCACAGCACGCCGATAGTGATCCACGCCGAAGCCATAGTTCAGCTGCACAGCGCCGACATTGGCGAAGAGCAAGATGTTCGGCGCCACACGACGCACCTTGAAGGACTCAGCCAAATCTTCATGGACGATAGCAGCGCGCTGCGAGCCGAGTCCCATGGCGATGCCGTGCGCTTGTGCGGCCTCTGCCAGCACCATATTGAGCGGATTGGCCAAGCTAGTGCCGCCCGTCATCGAGCTGATCAGCAGCGGCGCCTGCAGGCGCTTGCCCAAAAAAGTGAGCGAGGTATCTATCTCAGCAAGGTCAAGCTCAGGCACGGCGCGATGCATGAAGCGGTAGCGCTCTAAACCTGTGGTCAGGCGCGGAAACTGCACATTCTCCTCGAGGTTGATGCGGATGTGATCGGCTTTGCGGCGCTCGATCAACTGCGGATCGTCGGATGAAACGCTCATAGCTCTTTTGCGCCTGAGAAGGCGCCCTTATCTAGTCTTAATCTCATGCTAGGGCGATTTTAGCACAAAACAAAAGGGCAGGTCACTTGGACCTGCCCTTGCAGCAGATGTTGCCGAGCGCCTCAGTTGATGGGCGGTGGCGGGCCGACCTTGAAGTCGCTGCCGAGGATGTTCTCAAGCTGCAGCTCCAGGTCTTCTAGCGCGGTCGCGGCGTCTTTCTTCTTGGTCAGCACGTCATGCACAGCCGTGAAGAAGGCCACGGAGACGTCGTTGTAAAGCGCAGCCGTGACCGTCGACGGGCGCGGCGTGGCGTTCTCGAAGACTGGGATCAGATCGGCGACCCACGGCGTCGCTTTCAAGACGTCAGGGTCTTGGTAGATAGCGGGCATGGTCGGCAGGTTGTTCAGCTTGAGCCAGCGCTCCTTCTGTTGCTCAGGCGCCGTCAGCCAAAGCGCGAGCTGCGTCGCCAGCTCAGGGTTGGTGCTGTAGGCGCTCACGCCGAGCTGCCAGCCGCCTAGCGCAGCCGCT
>RFIM01000312.1 GCA_003695215.1 Chloroflexota bacterium | reverse complement strand
GTTAAGCCCGCCAGCGCCGATGGTACTGATCTGGAGACGGATTGGGAGAGTAGGTCATTGCCAAGCCCTTCTCGCTCATACCAACGCCGCTAACGCTTCCGTTTGCCCTCCCGTGACCTCATTCATGCCTTACTTGAGAATTGACATTCCGCAGGCACACCTTTAGGATTCAACAAGAACGCCTCAGCGCGTCCAAGTCTCTGATTATCTCAGCGAGCTTTCGTAACCATGGATGAAAAATCAGTACACGTCCTAGAGCTGCCCAAGATTCTGGAGCGCGTGGCGCGCCATGCTAGCTTCTCAGGTGGCGCAGAGCGCATCCGTGCCTTGCGCCCAACCAGCGACCTGCGCGAAGCGCTCGATTGGCAGCGTGAGACGACTGAGGCTGTGGCGCTTTTGGAATTGCGCAGCGATATCTCACTCGGCGGCGTGCGCGACGTGCGCGAGGCCATCGGGCAGGCCGCTCGCGGCATCATCCTAGAGCCGCACACCTTACTGGATATTCGCGGCACTCTGCGCCGCGCTACCACGCTCAGGCGCACATTCATGCGCCTGCGCAACCAGTTCCCGACCCTGGCAAGCATCGCCGAGCGCCTTGAAGAATGCTCTGCTTTACAAGGCGAGATCAGTCGCGTGCTAGATGATGCAGGCAACGTGAACGATGCCGCTTCGCCCAAATTGGCAACCATCCGCCGCGATATGCGCTTGGCCGCCGAGCGCCTGCACAGCCGCCTGAACAGCCTGATCACTAATCCTAACTACGCCAAGTATTTGCAAGAGCAGCTTGTGACGCAACGTAACGGACGTTACGTCATTCCGTTGCGCGCTGAGCATAAAGGCAAGATCGCCGGCATCATTCACGACCAGTCCTCTAGCGGCGCCACCTTGTTCATCGAGCCGCTTGTGACCGTTGAGCTGAACAATGCCCTGCGCGAGTTGCAGCTGGCTGAAGAAGATGAAATCCGCCGCATCCTGCGTGAGCTGAGCGAGCTGATCAATCACGAAGGTGCATTCATCGTGCGCACCGTTGAAGGCCTGGCGCATCTCGATGCCATCTTTGCCAAGGCGCGCTACGCCGCTGAGCTGCGCGCCACGCCGCCAAAACTGGTCACTTTTCAGCCGCGCGCCGACTCATCCCATCCTGGCTGCACCCTCAAGCTTGAAGGCGCACGTCATCCACTGCTCGATCCTGAGAAAGTCGTGCCTATTGACCTGGTGCTGGACCAGAAAACTTACATCTTGGTCATCACTGGGCCGAACACAGGCGGCAAGACCGTTGCGCTCAAGACGGTCGGCTTGTTGGCGATGATGGCGCAATGCGGCTTGCACATTCCTGCCAATCCAGGCGCCGAGCTTTCCGTCTTTGAAGGCATCTATGCCGATATCGGCGATGAGCAGAGCATCGAGCAGTCGCTCTCGACCTTCTCGGCACACATGACTAACACCATCAGGATTTTGGAGCAGGCGACGCCGCGCTCGCTAGTCATTCTGGACGAGCTCGGCGCTGGCACCGATCCGAGCGAAGGCTCAGCCTTGGCGCGTGCCATTCTGCTGCACTTGCTAGAGCGCGGCATCACTACGCTCGTCACTACACATCACCCTGAGCTGAAAACCTTCAGCCAGCAGCACGCAGGTGTGCGCAACGCCAGCGTCGAGTTTGATCTGCACACGCTACGACCAACCTACCGCCTGATCGTCGGCATCCCAGGGCGCTCAAACGCGCTGGCAATCGCTGAGCGGCTCGGCTTGCCTGAATCGATCGTCAGCGCGGCCCGCAACTTGATCGGCGTCGAGGAATTGGTCACGGACGATCTCTTAGACGAATTGCAGCAGACTCGCGAAGAGACGCGCCGCGCGCGCGAAGCTGCGCTCGCTCAACGCGAAGAGGCAGAACGCTTGTTGCGCGAACTGCGCCAACGCCTGGACGAGACTGAGCGCGAACGGCAAGATATCCTTGCGCAGGCGCGCCGCGTAGCAGAACGCGAATTGGAGAACGTTCGCAAGGAGATACGCCGACTGCGCCACGCTCTGCAGAAAGCAGGGCAGTCGGCTGAGGCAGTCAAGCGCTTGGAAGCGGCTGCTTTCGATGTACGGCCTAACCTTGATGACGCGCCTGCTCTCAGCGCGCCGAGCCTGCCCGCACCTGAGCCTGAAACGCCCACCTATCGGCTGGGCGAGACAGTCTGGGTGCTGCCGCTCAAATCAGAAGGCCAGATCACTGAGATCGGCGCCACTGACGTCGAAGTGACGGTCGGTCGGTTGCGCGTGCGCGCCAAGTTTGATGAAATTGAGCGGCGTGGCAAGGATAGCAGCCCTGTGCTGGAGAGTCGTCGCGAAAAGCTGCCCGAGCGCGGCCCATCGCCCGGCTTGGAGCTGGACTTGCGCGGCGCTCGCGTTGAAGAATCCCTAGAGCGCGTTGAGGAATACCTTGACGCAGCCTATATGGCAGGCTTGCCTTTCGTGCGCATCATTCATGGCAAAGGCACAGGCGCGCTTCGCAAAGCCATTCGCGAGGCGCTCAACGGGCATCCGCTGGTCAAGAAATACCAGCGTGGCGAGGAAAACGAAGGCGGCGATGGCGTGACTGTGGTCAGCTTAGTCAGCATGAGTTGATCTGCACGGCTGTGCAGCCTGTGAATTTTTGTCAGATCATTGCAAGCCTGAGAATCTTGATCAATTTTCACGATCTTTCAATGAAATCTCAATTGATTGCGCTTTGATGACCCAAATCGGCGCGCTAGAATGATGGGCACGTAAAGACTTAACGCCT
>RFIM01000311.1 GCA_003695215.1 Chloroflexota bacterium | reverse complement strand
GCTGGCAGCCGTCAATGTGCCGTTTGGTGTCGGCTTGCCGCACATCTGGTTGCCAGCGGGCGAGGCTAAAATTGTCGTGCGCGCTGCTGGCAGCTCAGCCGAGAGCGAGCCCGCCCTAACGGCTGAGACAACCCTGCCCAGCGGCATCGCCGCCACTGTGGTGATCAGCGGCGCGCTGAATGGGCTGACAGCGACGGTTTATCCCGATAACATCAGCGCGCTCGCAGCCGACCAAGCGCGCGTGCGCTTGATCAACGCGCTCAACAGCGAGATCGCCTTTATCTCTCTAGATAATGGAACCGT
The DNA here is from genome assembly GCA_003695215.1 of Chloroflexota bacterium. Lineage (GTDB taxonomy): Bacteria > Chloroflexota > Anaerolineae > Aggregatilineales > UBA2796 > CP2-2F. The sequence continues at coordinate 7,781 of RFIM01000311.1, read as the reverse complement.
CATTCAGAGCAGCCAGGCTTCAGGCATAGAGCTGCGCAAAGGCGCTTTCAGTGCAGAGATCGGCATTTTTGGCGCTGAGCTTGGGCTAGGCACGACGCTTGCCCTCAGTGGCGGCGTGTTGCATAACTTCATCTTGGCAGGCACAAGCAGCGCGCCCGAGCTGATCTATGTGGCCGCGAGCTTGAGCGAACAGCTCGGCAGCGCGGTTGCCGTTGACGCTGCAGCGCCGCCTGCGGCTGCTACAGCTCTGCCGCCTGATCTGGTGATGGCGCCCACAGCGACGCCAATAGTCGGCGCGATACCGACTGTGGCATCTGTGCTGATTCCAACAGTGCCTGTTGGCATACCGACTGTAGCGCCGCCTGTTGCGCAGCAGCCCACGCCCACGCCTTTCGGCGCCACAGGCATCACAGGCATTGTGGATACCGATCCAGGCGTCAATCTGAAGATTCGCGAGTATCCGCGCACAGACGCTAAGACGCTTGCTTTGGCGCCTAGCCGCACTCTGCTGCGCATCGAAGGCGTGCGCGGGCCTGCTCGTCTGCCCAATGAGCCCGTGCCCGCGGCCACTGCTACGCTCGATCCGCAAGGTGCGCGCCTTGAAGATATCTGGGTATTCGTGGCTTGGGAACTGCCCGACGGCGGTAAAATCACGGGCTGGACAAAGGCAGAATTCCTGATAGTGACCGACGCGCGCGGCAGGCGCGTCTTATCGCCTGCTGAAATGCTCGCCTTCCCGCAGGTGCCTGAGAACGAGTTCGGCGAGATCAGCTCTTCGCTGGCCACGCCTGTCCCGCCTGATACCAAATTGATCATCGCCACTGTCAATGTCGATCCGGGCGTGAATCTGCAAATGCGGCGCACACCTGATATCGCGGCTGAGTCCTTGGCGCTTTTGCCGCTTGGCACACAGCTGGTAGTGCTGGAAAAGACCGAGGTCGAATCGCGCGGCGGCTTGGTCGGCGAGCCAAGCAGCTTGACTTGGCTCTATGTGCGCTTCACAAGCGATAGCGGCACCTTGACAGGCTGGGTCAATTCGCAGTTCGTCGTCCTGACGCGAGATGGGCGGCCTTTCTCGCTCGATGACGTGCCGACTGCCACTGAGATACGCGTTGGCGGCTTGCAAGGCAGCCCCTCAGTGGCGCCACCGCCGCCTGCCACACAGACAATCACGGCGACCATCGACAAGGTCGATCCAGGCGCGAACTTGCACCTGCGGCGCAATCCTGATGCTAGCTCAGAGTCGCTCGCCCTGATTCCTTCAGGCACGCAGCTGCCAGTTCTCGGGCGGAATGGCCCTGGCACTTGGCTGCAGGTGGAGTACAATGGCGTCCGTGGTTGGATCAACGCCTCGTTTGTGAGCGTGACGCGCGGCGGCAAAGCCTTCAAGATTGCTGAGATTGCGAACGTCACTGATGAGCCTGATGCAGCCGAAGCGACCGCCACGCCCGCTTTCTAGCCGCTATCAGAGCAGGCGGCTGTTCAGGCGCCTGCTCTGAGCTATGCGCGCCATGACCCTTTTGAGCATCGCGCTGAGCGCAACGCTCGCTTTGAGCATCGGCTTGGCGCGCCATATCGGTCAATTCCAGCCGCTGCCCGCGCTGATCGAGGCGCTTGGTCTCTATGCGCCCGAGCAGTGCGGCAGCGGCCGTATTTGCCTGCTTGGTATGACGCCTGGCTACAGCGATTGGCAAGCCACGCGCTCAGCGCTGCTGCCGCGCGCACGCGATATGCTCTACACCAATCAGCTCGTCGTCTCGCTGGACATTTTGCCCAAGCAAGTCGATGAAATCTTCATCTATTTCTTTCAATCAGTCGATAAGCGTGCGCTCGGGCGCGTCCAGGCGCTTTTCCGTTCGCCAGAGGCAGCGCCAAGCGTTGGTTGGCTGATTGCGCAGCACGGCGCGCCCTGCGGCATCAGCTTGTACACGCGCACAGCTAGCGGCTATCGCTTGCCACAGGCGCTGATCACGCTGCGCTACCCGCATTTCCTGGTCAACGTGCCGCTGCCGCGCGATCATCTTGATGCTAGCACGCGCATCGAGAGCCTTTACCTGCACGATCCTGCCTACAAAGCCGAGCGCCGCTTGGAAGCCTGCCGCGATCTGATCACTGATGGCGTGCAAAATCGCGCTTGGGCAGGCTTTGCAGCCGTTTGGCGCTACGCAAGCCTGCCGCGTCGCTAGCTGCCATCGGCTTCCAGCACGGCCAGCGCGGTTATGTCATCTGTGGCCAGCGCTTTGATATAGCCGCCACGCAGCGCGCCCAGAATTGAATAGCGTTTCGGCAAGCCGCAAGCCACAGCAATTACGTGCGGAATGGCCTTGACGTCGGTCAGATCGAGCGCGATCACGCGCTGATTGACGTCAAAGCGCTCGCAATTGCCGTTGATATCAAAATGGCGGCCGGCCGTCTCGCCAACAGCGCCTTGTGCGCGCAGCTCCTTCAGCTCGGCTTCGGTCAAGTGGCCTGCGCGCAGGAAGCTGGACATGCCAATCTCAGTGGTGCCGATGCCTAGCAAAGCGATACGCGCGCGCCGCGCGCGGTTAAGCGTCTCGCTGATGGTCGGCTGCTCCAGGAACAGATCGCGTGCAGCTTGGCTATCCACCAAGAGCGGCGCATGCAGGTAAAAGAAGCGCCCGCCGAGTTTGGTCGCCAATTTACGCGCCAACTCATGCCCGTCAATCTCCGACTCAACCGTGCCGACGCTGCCGATCATCTGCACCACTTCGACCTGCAAGTTCTGCCGCTCGCCCAGCGCGCTGACAGCCGCGTTCACGCCCGTTCCCCATGAGATGGCGAGCGTATCGCCAGGACGCAAACGCTCCTCAAGGTAGCGCGCCGCCAGATGCCCTGCAGCGTTGAGCGTCTCGGCGTAAGGGCGCCCGCGACTCTCGACGATCATCACGCGCTCCAAACCAAAGCGCTCGCGGAAGCGCTTCTCCAGCGGCGGCACTGTGTTGATCGGCTTGCGGATGCGGATTTCGACCAGCCCTTTCTGCTTGGCTTCCTTCAACAAGCGCGAGACGTTCGAACGTGACGTCGCCAATAGCTTGGCGATTTGCTCTTGGTTATAATCCTGCTCATAATAGAGCGAGGCAACGCGGATCAGGTACTCTTCGCGGCTTTCCAACATACGTCACCTGTACAAAGGTTTCTGCCATTCACATTTGTGCAGTTTACCTTACCACAGATTCGCTTGTCAGAGAATGTTCAATTTTTGTTCAGCACAAAAATAACGCGCTAGCACCTGTAGCACATGGAGAGCGATAGTCATGCCAGAAACAACAGCGGATCAATACGAAATCTATGTAGATGGCGCCTTCAGAGAGAATGTGGTGAGCTATGGCGTCGTCATCCTGAAGGACGGAGATTTCCACACGGCGCTCTCAGGCATTGCTGAGACGAATATCGCGCATCGGCAGGTTGGCGGCGAGATCATAGCGGTGGTTGAAGCGCTGCGTTGGTGCGAAGCGCACAAAATTGAAGCAGTGACGATCTACTATGACTACGAAGGCTTAGAGGCGTGGGCCACGGGCAGATATACGGCACAAGAGCGGCTAACTAAGGCTTATGCCAAATTTGTGCGCCAAGCAAACGTGGCCATCACTTGGCAGAAAGTGCAGAGCCACACAGGCGTGCCTTGGAACGAGAAAGCTGACATGCTGGCGGCGCAAGCCATTGACTTCCTGCGCGAATCGGCGCTGAGCCTGATGATCAGCCCAAGCGATGCGCCAAGCGACCTCTCGCAGGAAGTGGAAGAAGTGGCGCGAGCCTTCACAAGCTACCTCGAGGCGCAGGGCATTCAGGCCGAATTCAAAGGGTTGCTGAACGGCGGTATGTTTGCGCGCATTGCAGTGCAAGGCGGCTTCTTCGATCTCTACAACACGCCCAAGAAGCGGCTCTCGCCGTATATTCATAAGTTGCCGCCTGAAACAGATGATCAGCTCAGAAAAGCCTGGCAGGATTTTCTCCGATCCAGGGCTTGAGGCCGCCCTGTCTCCACGGCGCATCTTGACCAAACGGCATTTTGGGATACACTGGCATCAGAGTGTCCCACAAATGCCCTCACGCGCTCAAAAAGCACTCCGCGACACAAGGTCTATTCATAAAGGAGAATCCTTCGATGAAACTGAGTTATCGCAAGCTGATCGGCGCTGCGTTTGTGTGGCTGCTGCTGAGCAGCAGTCTCTTGACTGTTGTAGCACAAGATGGCGTGACGATCGTCGGGCGCGGCGGCATTCGCCATTTGGCTGCTTCACCTGATGGCAAGTATATTGCGGTCGCTAGCACTATCGGCATTTGGCTTTATGACGCGGCTGATGTGACCAGGCAGCCGCGTTTCATCAGCGGGCACAATGAGGAAGTACAGCAGGTCGCCTTCAGCGCTGATAGCACGAAGCTCGCCTCTGCTAGCTTAGACGGGACGCTCGGCGTGTGGGACGTGGCCACAGGCGCGCGCCTTCAAACGCTTGCAGGCGCGCGCTCAGGCTTCTACGCGGTCGCTTTCAGCCCTGATGCAGCGCTTGTGGCAGGCGCCACAACTGACCAGAATGCTATTCGCTTGTGGGAAACCGAGAGCGGGCGCCCTGCGGGCATCCTACAAGGGCATCGTAGCCAGATCGTGGCGATTGCCTTCAGCGCTGATGGCGCGCAGATCGCTTCAGGCTCATCTGACCAGAGCGTTCGGCTCTGGGATGTCGTCAAAGGCGCTGAGCAGCGCACGCTTGAGGAGAACAAGGCGCGTGTGACTGCACTGGCCTACAGCCCTGATGGCGCGCTGCTGGCAGTGGGCGGCTCAAACGGCAATGTGCTGCTTTATGAGACACGCGGCTACAAAGTGACGCAGACTCTTGAAATGGGACGCACCAACGTCAGCAGCTTGGCCTTCAGCTCTGATGGCAAGACTTTGGCCGTTGGCGCGGCTGCGAAAATTTTCTTGTGGGATGTGGCCAGTGGCAGGAACCTGACCAGCTTCGATGCCCATCGCGGCTCGGTCATCAGCCTGACTTATAGCGCAGATGGCGCGCGCATCATCAGCGGCGGCACAGACAATGCGCTACGCGTCTTCAATGCCAACTCGACTCGCGAAGAAGCGCAGACTCGGGCTGAACACGCGCGCGATCTGCTGCACACAGTCTTCAGCGCAGACGGACGCTTTGCGGCCTATGCTACCTCAGGCGATCCCTTCGTGCGCCTGGTCTCGTTGGCTGATGGCAGCACGCAGTTGATCGACAATATCAACACTGCCAGCGCGCTCGCCTTCAGTCGATCGGCTGATTTGCTAGCAGCTGCTTCAGCAGATAACGTCATCTTGTACAACACAACCAACTTGCGCATTGAGGCGACCTTGCGCCCGAGCGCGCGGATCGGCGCCATCTCCGCGCTGGCTTTCAGCAGCGATAGCAGCCAGATCGCTGTTGGCTATGGGCAAGGTGCCATTGTGATCTACGAGACAAACAGCGGGCGCACAGTGCGCCAACTGAGCGGCCACACACAGGCAGTGCGCTCGCTCTCGTTCAGCGCCGATGACAAAACGCTCTACAGCACTTCCGCTGATGGCTCGCTGCGCATCTGGTCGCTGGAGTGAAGCTTAGCGTGATGCTTTTGAGAGCAGCTCAGGCCTCTGAGCTGCTTTTTTGATTCAGGGCGCTCTAAGGCAGAGCGGCGCGCTTTGCGATACACTTGAGGCAGGACTGACCGCATCTGAAAGGACGACTCATGCGCTTGCCAATCGTCGCTGGCAACTGGAAAATGCACAAGACGCCCGCTGAGGCCGCTGAATTCGCCCAAGCTCTGATCGCACCGCTGCTGCCTTTTGAAGGCGTAGAGCGCGTTGTCTGCCCGCCTTATGTTGCTCTGCCCGCAGTGGCCGAAGCCCTGCGCGGCACGCCGATCAAGGTTGGCGCGCAAAACGTGCACCAAGAGCCGCAAGGCGCCTACACAGGCTGCATCTCAGTGCCGATGCTGCAAGGCCTGGTTGAGTACGTGATCATCGGGCATTCCGAAGTGCGCCAATACCTGTGTGAGACCGACGCCATGATTAATGCGAAGGCCAAAGCGCTCCTGGCAGGCGGCCTCAAGCCAATTATCGCGGTCGGCGAGTCCTTAGCGCAGCGCGAGGCAGGCGAGACGGTCGCCTTTGTCGGCGCGCAGGTGCGCGCCGCGCTCGAGGGCATTCCTGCTGAGGCGCTTGCCAATATTGTGATCGCCTATGAGCCAATCTGGGCCATTGGCACCGGCAGGAATGCCTCACCTGAAGACGCCAACCAGACCATCAAGGAAGCTGTGCGCGATGTGATCGCTGCGCTCTATGATGAGGCGACAGCGCAGCGCGTGCGCATCCAGTACGGCGGCAGCGTGAAGCCTGAGAATATGGCGGCCTACATGTGCATGCCTGAGATCGACGGCGCGCTCGTAGGTGGCGCTTCGCTCAAGCTGAACGATTTCGTGGCCTTAGTGCGCCTTGCCCAAGAGGCAAAGACGCGCCCTTGAACCATGTTGGCTGAAGAACTGACTACGTCGCAGATTCTGAATCTGTTCACGCCATGGCTCATCTTCGGCGTGGTGATCTTCGCCCTGGCGCGCACACAGTATTGGATCAAACAACATCTCTTCGGCATCGGATTGATCTGGCTAGGCAAAAAAGAGCGCGCCGCTTGGATTTACATCCTGGTCTTGCTGCCAGGCATTCTGCTGCGCGAGCTCAGCCGTTGGACTGTGGCAGGCATGCTCGGGCAAAAGCCGACTTTCATCACGCCTGGCCCGCAAATTGATGATGACGGCGTCGTTCACTTCCGCCTGTTCCACTACACTATCCTCAACCCTGTCTACATCGGCATTCTAGCCGCGACGCCAATGGTAGTCGGTTTCAGTATCATGTTGGCGATCAGCTACGGCGCATTGAACCTACCACAGCTCTTGGCGCTGCTTGGCAGCGCTGAATCAGCGGCGCTGCGCCAGGCCTTCGGCGCCTTACTCAGCCGCGCCGATCTGCCAATTTGGATTTACCTGCTCTTCACTATCACCAATACCATGTTGCCGACGCTGCGCGAGCTCCGCAGCACCTGGTTCTTGTGGGTCATCTTCGGCGCGTTCATGTGCTTCTTATTGGTGCTGGGCATGTACAACGCCATCCTGATGCTGCTAGCTGGCCCGATAGCAACGGCGATCTACACGCTCACGACAGTCTATGGCAGCGTGGCTGCCGTCAACTTGCTGATGCTGCTGGTGATCAGCGTCGTCGAGGCGATTTTCAGCCGCCTGACTAACCGCAAAGTGGAATATCGCCCTGCGCCGCTTCAGCCGCGCCGCTCAGCCCTGGAGGCGCCGCGCACAATCTATGAGCTGCGCTTGCCAACACCTCCGCCGCCCTCAAGGGCGCTCTCAGCTGGCGCTGCCCTGAAGCTCGGCATGGGCAAGGTGCCTGAGGGCGAATTGCCCGCCCGCGCCGAAGGCACTGACTTGCCTGCTGCCCAGCCCGAGCCTGAGCTGATCAAAGCGCCGCCACGCCGCCGCGCCACACCGACGCCCGCACCTGCCCACCAAACAGGCGAGTCGCCGCGCCCGTTGCCCGCACCGCCACAGCCCAAAGAGCCGCCTGCGCCCACGCCTGCCAAGCCACTGCCGCTGGTGTCACCTGCCCGTCAGACAGGCACTTTGATGGGCAACGCGCCTGAGCCGACTGCTGCGGCAGGTGAAGTCATTGAAGGCGAAGTGATCGAAGGCAAGGATGATGGCCAGCTGCGCTACGTGCCTGTGGATGAGGCCTGAGGCAGCGC
>RFIM01000310.1 GCA_003695215.1 Chloroflexota bacterium | reverse complement strand
TTGCCTTCCATGACAGGCTTGCTGGCCAGCGCGCCGCGATCGCCCAGGCCGAGGATAGCTGTGCCATTGCTGACGACAGCCACAAGATTGCCCTTTGCCGTGTAGTCGTAGGCTTTAAGCGGATCAGCCTCGACTGCCAAGACGGCTTCAGCGACGCCAGGCGAGTAAGCGAGCGAGAGATCGCGCTGAGTGAGCAGCGGCTTGGTCGGTTTGACTTCGATCTTGCCAGGCCGACCGCGCATGTGATACTCAAAGACATCCTCAGGTGTAATTTTCATGATAGCAAAGCCTTTCTGAAGGTGACTGCCAATCAGCTACTTGTTAAAACTCAAAATAGGGCCAGAAGTGGCTCTGCCCTGCTGAATAAGCCATGCTTGGTTCGGGCTAGCTCGACCAATCGGCGTGGAAGGTGCCTTCGCGGTCAAGGCGCTGGAAGGTGTGCGCGCCGAACAGGTCGCGCTGAGCTTGAATCAAGTTGGCGGGCAGGCGCTCGCTGCGATAGCTATCGTAATAAGCCAGGGAAGCGCTGAAAGATGGCGTCGGCACGCCTGCGCGGATAGCTGTGGCGATGACATCGCGCCACTCGGCTTGGTAGGCGCTGAGCGCGGCGCGGAACTTCGGCGCCAGCATGAGATTCGGCAAGCTCGGATCGTCGTGATAGGCCTGAGTGATATCGGAGAGGAAGCGCGCACGGATGATACAGCCTGCGCGCCAGATCGCCGCAGTCTTATCGAGCGGAATGGCATAGCCGTACTCGCGGCTTGCGGCGCTGAGCAGCGCCATGCCCTGAGCGTAAGCAGCAATTTTGCTGCAGTACAAGGCGCGGCGCACTGCCTCGATGAAGGCTTGGCGCTCTGTGCTGAGCGTGTAGGGCGCAGGCGCGCCAAGCGCTCGGCTGGCTGCTAGGCGCTCGGCTTTGAGCGCAGAGATGATGCGCGCTTCCACAGCGGCTGTCAGCGTGTGCGTCGGCACGCCGAGATCAAGCGCGTTTTGGCTCGTCCATTTGCCCGTGCCTTTCTGACCTGCTGAGTCCAGGATGTAATCCAGCAGCTCGCCCGATTGACCTTGATCGTCCGCCTTGCGGAAAATTTGCGCTGTGATCTGGATCAAGAACGAGTCAAGCTCGCCTTGATTCCAAGCGGTGAAGACTTCAGCCAGGGCGGCGTTGCTCAAGCCGACCACGCGCTTGAGGATGTCGTAGCTCTCGGCGATCAGCTGCATATCGCCGTACTCGATGCCGTTGTGCACCATCTTGACGTAATGGCCAGCGCCGCCACGCCCCAGATAGGTGACGCATGGCGCGCCGTCGCTGGGCGCTTTGGCAGCGATAGCCGTCAAGAGCGGCTCGACCATGGCATAGGCTTCAGGTGCGCCGCCCGGCATCAGGCTCGGGCCCCAGAGCGCGCCTTCCTCGCCGCCGCTGACGCCCAGCCCTAAGAAGCGGATGCCGTGCGCTGCCAAACGCGCCTCGCGCTGCTCGGTATCAGTGAAGTGGCTGTTGCCGCCATCTATGATCAGATCGCCCGCTTCCAGCAGCGGGATCAGCTGATCAATCACAGCATCCACAGGCGCGCCAGCTTTGACCATGAGCAAGACCTTGCGCGGCTTGCTCAGGCGCGCCACAAAGTCGCTCAGGGCGTGTGCGCCGACGATAGGCGCATCCGAGTGGCGTGCTAGGAACTCCTCCGTGATGGCGGCTGTGCGGTTGTAGACAGCCACGCGGTAGCCATTGCGCGCCATGTTCAAGGCCAGGTTTTGCCCCATGACTGCTAGGCCAATCAGCCCGATATCGCATTCTTGCATGTGCAGCTCGCTTTCGTCCTTTGGACACCATGGCTAAGAGTAACGCTCTGGACCTGAGCTGTCAAAAGTGGCAATTGCGCGCTGTGCTTTCAATGCTATACTTGTGAGCAGGCTGAAAAGTTTTTGATGCTCAGCCAATAGTGCTTTTTAGAAGGCTTTCATGGATCAACCGAATATCAAGCTGCGCGTGCAGAATCTGACGTTGCGCTTCGGCGGCATCACAGCTTTGGATGATGTCTCCTTTGAAGTGCGCACAGGCGAGATTCTGGCCTTGATTGGGCCGAACGGCGCAGGCAAGACGAGCTGCATCAACAGCATTGGCGGCTTTTATCGTCCGCAAAGCGGCCGCATCTTCCTGGATGGGCAGGATATCACGCGCTTGCCGCCTTATCAGCGCGCCAAGCTCGGCCTCTCCCGCACCTTTCAGAACATTGCGCTCTACACCAATGCCACCACGCTGGACAACCTGATGGCGGCGCGCCATATCCACATGCGCTCCAATCTGATCGGCGAGGCGATCTTCTGGGGCATGGCGCAACGCGAGGAGATCAAGCATCGACGCGTGGTGGAAGAGATCATCGACTTCCTTGAGATGCAATCCATCCGCAAGAGCGTGGTCGGCAAGCTGGGCTATGGCTTGCGCAAGCGCGTCGAGCTTGGGCGCGCTTTGGCGCTGGAGCCGAGCCTGCTGCTGCTGGACGAGCCTATGGCGGGCATGAACGTGGAAGAAAAGGAAGATATGGCGCGCTTCATCCTCGATATTCACGAGCGGCGCGGTGTGACCATTGTGCTGATTGAACATGACATGGGTTTAGTGATGGATATCGCACAGCGCATTGTGGTGCTGGATTTCGGGCGTAAGATCGCCGAAGGCACGCCTGAGGAGATTCGCACTAACCAAGCCGTTATCAATGCTTATCTCGGTCAAGCGGAGTAGAAAAACATGGTCGCTCTTCAAAAGCCAGTGACTGCAGCGCACACAGCGCCTGAGGGCGCCTATCCGCACCTTGCGCCGCTCGATCCCGCGCTGGACACACTGCCCAAGAATTTCCTAGCCATGGCGAAGCGCTACGATCAGCACAAGGTTGCCATGCGCAAGAAGCGCTACGGTATTTGGCAGGAATACACTTGGGCCGAGAGCCTGGCTCACATGCGCGATTTTTGCCTTGGTTTAGTGAGCCTGGGCTTGGCGCGCGGCGAGAAGGTCAGCATCATCGGCGATAATGATCCCGAGTATTACTGGGCAGAGTTAGCCGTCCAAGCGGCGGGCGGCATCAGCGTCGGTATTTTCACAGACGCCAATCCGCAGGAGTTGGCCTACGTGCTGCAGGATTCGGACTCGGTCTTCGTGATCGCGCACGATCAAGAGCAGTGCGATAAGATGCTCGAGCTGCGCGAGGCAGTGCCGAACATCCGCGCTGTGATCTACTGGGACGAGAAAGGCTTGTGGCATTATCGGAGCGATTGGCTGCTCAGCTTCCAGCAAGTTGAGGAGAAAGGGCGCGCCTACGCTGCTGAGCATCCTGAAGCCTTCGAGAAGCTAGTGGCACAAGGCACAGGCGATGACATCGCCATCTTCAGCTATACTAGCGGCACGACCAGCTTGCCCAAAGGCGCCATGATCGCGCATCGCAACCTGATTTATGGCATGCGGCACGTCTTTGCCGTGGCGCCAATTCGCCCTGAGGATAATTACGTCTCATTTAGCCCATTGGCGTGGATCACTGAGCAGTCGCTCGGCTTGACGGCGCATGTGTGCATCGGCACTGTGGTCAATTTCCCTGAGCGCGCCGAGACGATCCAAAACGACATTCGCGAGATCGCGCCCTCAGCCTTGCTGTTCCCGAGCCGCCTGTGGGAGAGCCTGCTGAGCATGGTGCAAGTGCGCATGACCGACGCCAATTGGATCAACCGCGCGCTGTATGCGCTGTTCATGCCTGTCGGCTATCGCGTGGTAGACCTTGAAGATCGCGGCAGGCGTGTGCCGATCTGGTGGCGTGCGCTGTATGCCCTTGGCGACATGCTGATCTTCCATCCGCTGCGCGATAAGCTGGGCATGGTCAACATGCGCGAGGCCTACACCAGTGGCGCCTCGCTCAGCCCAGATGCGCTACGCTGGTTCCGCGCCATCGGCGTGACGCTCAAGAATCTGTATGGCTCGACCGAATGCCAGACGCATACGCTGCATTATGGCGGCGAAGTGCGCTTCGAGACCGTCGGCAAGCCGCCGCCAGGCGTCGAGATTCGCATCGCCGAGCGCAATGAGATATACGTCCGCAGCCGCAGCGTCTTTCAAGGTTATTACAAAGCGCCTGAGGCAACGGCGAAAGCGCTTGACGCTGAAGGCTGGTTCCACACAGGCGACGCGGGCTACCTGAACGCGGAAGGGCATCTGATCTACCTTGATCGCGTCAAAGACCTTGTGCCGTTAGCTAGCGGCGAGTACTTCAGCCCGCAGTATATCGAAGTGCGCCTGCGCTTCAGCTCGTACATCCAGGATGCCATGGCGCTGGGTAGCGCCGAGCGCGACTTTGTAGGCGCGCTGATCATCATCCAATTTGATAATGTGGCGCGCTGGGCTGAGAAGCATCGCGTCAGCTTCACTACATTTGTCGATCTCTCACAGAAGCCTGAAGTCTACAACCTGATTCGCAAGGATGTGCAGCGCGTGAATGCCACGCTGCCTGAAGCGATTCGCATCAAGCGCTTCAGCATTTTGCACAAGGCGTTTGATGCGGACGAGGCAGAGCTGACGCGCACGCGCAAGCTGCGGCGCGGCTTCCTGGCGGAGCGCTACCGTGAGATCATCGAGGCGATCTATAGCGGCGCTGAGAGCGTCCAGGTGCGCGCTGAGGTCAAGTATCGCGATGGGCGCACGGGCGTGGTACAAACGGCTGTGCGCGTCGTCGACGTTTGAAGAATCTTTTTTGAGGCTGCACAATGGAAATTCTCGGGCAACCTGGCTTTGCAGTGCTGCAAGGGCTGATCACAGGCGTGCTGACAGGCGGCATTTACGCCTTGATCGCGCTCGGTATTGTCATCATCAACAAAGCCTCAGGCGTTTTTAACTTCGCGCACGGCTACATGATGTTGCTGGGCGCGCTCATCTTCTGGACGTTCTTCCAAAATCAAGAGTTGGCGCCAGTGGTCGCCTTCGCTTTGAGCGGCGCGCTGTTGGCAATTCTCTCGACAGGCATTCGCTACCCTGCCACTTGGACGCGCGGCGGGCGCGTGGCCTTCATCGCTGTTGCATGGGCGGTCATCGGTTTCATTCTGCTGCAGACCGATAACCTAGCGCTGCGGGCGATCGTGGGCACAGCGCTGGGCGCGGCGCTGATGGGCTTGCTGATCGAACGCTTGACGATCCGTCCCTTGATCGGCCAGCCGCTCTTCACAACAGTGATGATGACGTTAGCGGTCGGCGAGGTGCTGCTAGGCTTGACGCAAGTGACGTGGGGCAGCGTGGATCGCTCATTGCCGATCTTCGCCACGGTCAATGCGCTTGGTTTGCCGCAGGCCTATCCGCCATTGCGCATTCGCAATGTGCTGGGCGGCACTGTGGTCATCAAAACTGAGCTGCTGATCGCTTTCGGCATCGCTGTGGCAGCCTTCATCGGCTTCGTGCTGTTCTTCCGCTATACGCGCCTAGGGCTTTCCATGCGCGCCACAGCCGAGAACGCCGACTTGGCGCAGGCGGTCGGCTTGCGCGTGCGGGCAGTGCTAGCTGTGGCCTGGGCGATTGCGGGCGCGCTGGCAGCGCTGGCAGCGACACTGCATGGCAGCAGCACAGCGCTTTCGATCACCATGCCAGGCTTGGCGCTGCGCGTCTTCCCGGCGGTGTTGCTTGGCGGCTTAGAGTCCATTGGCGGCGCGTTTGTCGGCGGCTTGGTGATCGGCATCGCTGAGAAACTCGGCACAGTCTACTTCGGGAGCGATGTGGGCGAGCAGCTGATTCCATTCGTGGTGCTGATGATCGTCTTGATAGTCCGTCCAAGCGGTCTGTTCGGCGAAGAGCGCATCGAGAGAGTGTGAGCCTATGTCTGCCAACATTCGACCAAGTGGCGTATTCGATACTTCCTACGCGCAAGAGATGCGGATCAACCGCACGCGCTTCGATCAGATTCTCTCGGCAGGCTTTCTGGGCGTGATTTTGGCGTTGCCGCTGCTCTCGCGCGCTGGGCCATTCGGCATCGATCTGGTGCAGCCGGGCTTTTTGGGCACGATAGAGCGGATCGCTATTTTTATGATCGCCGTGCAAGGCTTAAATCTGCTGGTCGGCTACACGGGCCAGATCACGCTCGGCCAGGCGGCATTTATGGCTGTGGGCGCCTACACAACGGCAATTTTGATGCGCAACGGCATCACTTTCTGGCTCGCCTTGCCAATAGCGGCGCTCTTCACAGGGCTGGTCGGCTTGATCTTCGGCTTGCCGTCCTTGCGGGTGAAAGGCTTCTACCTGGCTATGGCAACTTTGGCGGCGCAGTTCATCATCCCATGGCTGCTGCGCAACCCGCTAGCGCCGCTGACCAACGGCGCTAGCCCCTTGCCTGTGCCACGCGCCGATCTGTTCGGCATAGAGATCAGCGGCCTGTGGCTGTACTATTTGCTGATCATTACCTGTTTGTTGGCCATGATCGCAGCGCGCAACATCATCCGCACGCGCACAGGCCGTGCATTCATCTCGATCCGCGATAATGATGTGGCCGCTGAGCTGCTGGGCATCAACGTTTTTGCTTATAAACTGCGCGCCTTCTTCATCTGTGCGGTCTATGCAGGTTTGGCAGGCGGCTTGTTGGCAATTGAAGCGCGCAGCCTCTCGCCCGATCGCTTCGATCTGCGCAACTCCATTGAGCTGCTGGCTATGCTCATCATCGGCGGCGCAGGCTTCTCGCAGGCGCCGATCTTCGGCGTCAGCTTGCTGGCACTGCTGCGCGAGGCTCTCATCCCGAGCATCACGCCGAGCCTGCAGGAATGGCTGCCACGCCTGCTGCCATTCGTGGACTCGGTCAACATCAATGCGGCTATCGCGCCGCTCATCTTCGGCGTGGTGATCATCGCTTTCTTGATCGTCGAGCCACGCGGTTTGGCGTACCGTTGGGAGATTCTCAAGATTTCTTGGAAAATCCGACCGTTTTCATACTAGCGCATACTGGTGTATACTTTGAACAGCGGCGATCGTGGCCGATCGTCGTGTGGAGCAAAAGACATTTGTGAGGAGCTGTTTCAAACCATGCGTAACCGTTTCTTGTCAGTTGTTTTGATTTTGGCGCTCGCCTTGCTGGCGCTCAAGGCAGCGCCGACTGCCTTGGCGCAAGGCGGCATGATGCGCACTGAGTGCAAGGAAGACCTGACGGGCAAGACTATCACCTTGCACACTTTCGGCGATCTGAGCGGGCCGTTCGCGCCGATCACACAGCCGCTGGCAGCAGGCTTTGCCGATGCCCTGAAGTACTACAATCAGCAAGGTGGCATTTGCGGCGCTACCATTGTGCTGCAGCAAGATGACACCGCAGGCCGCCAAGAGCAGACGCAGTCGCTCTATCAGCGCTACCGCGCCTTCGATCCAAAACCGCTTATGCTCTTGCTGTACTCCTCAGCTGATGCTGAGCTGCTGCGCGAGCAGGTGGCTGAAGATCAGATTCCTGTCTTCTTGTTCGCAGGCTCGACTATCGGCTTGTATGGCGAGAAAGCCGATAAGCCGGGCTGGATTTTCGCAGGCATCCCGCTCTATACCGACCAATTCGGCGCTTTCTGCCGTTGGCTCGCCAAAGCCTGGACGACTGAGCTAGGGCGCGAAGGCACGCCAAAGATCGGCCACCTGAGCTGGGAAGGCGCTTTTGGGCGCTCGACCGAGACGCCTGAGACGACTGCTTATTGCGCCGCGCAAGGCGTGGAAGTGGTCGGCGGCGAGTACTTCCTGCCCACGGCAACCGATGTGACGGCGCAGATCAACAACTTGGTCAACAAGGGCGCCAACGTGATCTTCACCACGTCGCTCGCCAGCGGCACCGCGCTGATCGCCCGCGACTTGGTCACACTAGGCTTGGAAGATGAAGTGCTGCTCAGCGGCGTCAACTGGGCGCTGGATAGCTCGGTCGGTTTGCTTGGCCAGGCAACGCTCAAGCCTAACGGCCTGCCTTCTACGGATAATATCTATGGCATCCTGCCTTACCTGTGGTGGGATGAACAGACTGAAGGCACCAAGCTGGTGCAAGAGCAATTCACTGCCAATCAGCGTCCATTGACGGCGCGTGGCATCTCGTACTTGGCAGGCTTCGGCGCTGTGGATACTTACATCGAGCTGATCACGCGCACAGTCAATCGCGTCGGCTTCAATAACCTGAGCGGCGCTGAGGTCAAGAAGACCTTCGAGAACTTCCAGTACGAGTCGCTCGGCGGCGTCTTCAAGTACAACTTCACTGAGACCGTGCGGGCTCAGGATCAGGTGCGCATCGCACGCCTGACCTACGCGCGCGGCGCCGATGGCAATCCAATCGTGGTCGAAGTCGGCGGTCGGAAGCTGCTGGTGCCTGTGGTAGTGCCCGTCACTAAGGAATTTGAGAAGGTGCCGGACCTGAAGCCAGGCGGCGCAGATGTCGTGAAGTGAGCTGAGCCTCGCGCCTTGTGTCGTGGTCGGTTAGCGCCGACCACGACCTGATCTGTTGAGAAAATCTTGATGTTAGAAGTCCAGAATATTGAAGTTGTTTACAGTAATGTGATCCTAGTGCTGCGCGGCGTCTCGTTTGAGGTGCGCCCGGGCCAGATCGTGGCGCTGATGGGCCCAAACGGCGCTGGCAAGTCCACGACGCTCAAAGCAATCAGCGGCCTGCTGCGCAGCGAGCTGGGCGAAGTCACGCGTGGGCAAATCCTCTGGGACGATCATCCGATCCAGAATCGCGATGCTGATGAGATCGTGCGCAAGGGCATCGTCCAAGTCATTGAAGGGCGCCCGCTTTTCCGCCATCTGACAGTTGAAGAGAATCTGAGCCTTGGCGGCATTGTCTATGAGAACGGGCGGCACATCCGCGACGACCTAGAGCGCGTTTACACGTACTTTCCGCGCCTGCGCGACCTGCGCAAGCGCGTCAGCGGCTATCTGAGCGGCGGCGAAGGGCAGATGCTGGTGATCGGGCGGGCGCTGATGGCGCATCCGCGCCTGCTGATGCTGGATGAGCCGAGTCTCGGCTTGGCGCCGCTCTTGGTCGCTGAAATTTTCGAGATCGTCAAGGAGATCAACCGCAAGGAAGGCGTTTCGATCCTACTCGTGGAGCAGAACGCGCGCGCCGCGCTTTCGATCACGCACTACGGCTATGTGATGGAGAACGGGCGCATCGTGCTGGACGGTTCAGCAGAGCAGCTGGCCGCTAACGAGGATATCAAAGAGTTCTACCTAGGGCTGACGCAGCTCGGCGAGCGCAAGAGCTACCGCGATGTGAAGCATTACAAGCGCCGCAAGCGTTGGCTTGGCTGAGAGAAAGGTGCTAGATGAGCGATCTAAACCTCAAACTGCGCGCGTTAGTGCAGCACGCCTATGCAAATGCGCCTGCCTTCAAGGAAATTATGGATGGCGTCGGCCTGACGCCTGCCGATATTCAGGGCTTGGACGATCTGCCCAAGATTCCGATCACTAGCAAAGACAAGCTGGTACAAATGCAGCAGGCGCATCCGCCCTTTGGCGGCTGGCTAGCCGTGCCGATCAACCGTCTGCAGCGCATTTACGTCTCGCCCGGGCCGCTCTACGATCCACAAGGGTTTGAGGACACTGACGGCGCCCAGAGCGCTGTGCAAGCTCTGCAAGCGGCCGACTTCCAAGCGGGCGATATCGCGCTCAACACATTCCTCTATCACATGGTGCCAGCAGGCTTGTGGCTTGATGAAGCGCTCCGCCTGATCGGCGTGACGGTCGTGCCGCTTGGGCCAGGCAACACCGACCTGCTGATCATGGTTATGCAGAGCCTGAAGCCAACAGCTTACGTCGGCACGCCCAGCTTCTTAGAGACAATCTACGCCCGCGCCGCACAGATGGGCATCACGCCGACCTTCACAAAAGCCTTCTTCTCAGCTGAACCGTACCTGCCCGCGCAGCGCCAAAAATTTGAAGGCCAGTACAAGCTGCGCACGGCTCAGGCATATGGCACAGCCGACCTAGGCCTGATCGGCTTCGAGCGCGAAGGCAGGGCAGGCTTCTACTTGCCTGATACGCTGATCGTCGAGATCGCCGACCCTGAGACGGGCCAAGTCTTGCCTGATGGCCAAGTTGGCGAGGTGGTAGTCACCACGTTCAATCGCGCCTATCCGCTGATTCGGTTCGGCACAGGCGATCTGAGCGTAGCAGAGCGCGATGCTGATGGCGTGCGTTTCCTGCGCGCTCTTGTCGGCCGATCGGGCGAGGCGCTCAAGGTGCGTGGCATGTTCTTGCATCCCAATCAGCTGCGCTTAATCGGCAACGCTTTCCCTGAGATCGACGGCATCGCTGTGACCGTGCAACGCGGCGATGGCGACAAGCTCTATGTGCAGGTCATGCCTGCCGAAGGGCAGCAGATTGGCGATAGCATCGCCTTCACAGCGCGTTTTGGCGAGGTCTTCAGGCAGTTGGCGCGCCTGCGCGCCGATCAAATTGAGCTGGTGCCGCACGGCGCGCTCAAAAGTGGCGAGCGCAGTCTGAAAGAAGTCAAGTGAATTGCAGCGCGTCAATGTGCTGAAAGGAGTCGGCGGATGACCGATCCGCTCGGTGAGCAGGCTTCGCCAACAGCCCGAGAATCCAGCGGTATCCTCGGCTTAGGCAGGTCAGGCGGCCAGCGCAGCGCCGAGATGTTGGCCGGCATCCGCGCTGAGCTGATGCCAACGCCTGAGTACATCGCTATGGCGCGCCCAACTGGGCGCGTGATCGGCGGCATGCTCTTGCGCCTTGCGCGCGGCGATCAGCCGAAAATCAACGTGGTGATCGCACGCCCTGAGGCTTACCGTCACTTGATCGCCCAAACGCTGCGCGACAAGCCTGGGGCGCATTATGTTGAGCTGGCATCAGGCTTCTTGCCGCGCCCGTGGCAGCTAGCGCGAGAGTTTCCGCAGCTGCGCGTGACCGAAGTTGACCTGCCTGAGGTGATCGCTGAAAAGCAGCGCCGCTTCGCCAGAGCCAAGCTGACTTTGCCACCGAATCTGAGGATGCGCAGCGCTGACTTAGGCGCAGTGCCGCTGGCAGAAGTCCTGGCAGGCGAGAGAGCTGATGTAATCACGGCTGAAGGCCTGCTGGGCTACTTTCCGCTAGAGAAGGTGCAATTCATCGCCGCAGGCGTGCGCCAATCTTTGAAAGCAGGCGGCGTTTTCATTGCTGATATCGCCACGAAGGAAACCATAGCTGAGCTTAGCACAGGCAAAGGCGTCCAAGCGCTAGCCATCTTCAGGCGCAACGCGGGCAGTTGGCTAGGCGTCTTGGACGATCCTGCCCATGCGCAGCGGCTTTTCGGCGCGGTCGGTTACTCGCGCGTTGAGACCTACAAGATGCCTGAGCTGGCAGAGCGCTTGCCGCACGTGCCAAAGCCTGTGGCGAACGCCACGCTCTTCGTCATTGCGCATAATTGAGAGAGAACTTCGGCGAAAATAGTACGAAAGTACTATGCGTTGCCTATAGCTCGCGTTTATTTTCGGTTAAAATAAGGTCGGCTTGGGAAAGCAGCAGGAGGAAAGACCAATGAGCGACCGATCAGAAGCGCAAGCTTCGCTGACAGCGCAAGAATCGAGTGGCGTTCTTGGCTTGGGCAAATCGGGCGGGCATCGCAGCGCCGAGATGCTGGCAGGCATCCGCGCCGAGCTGATGCCAAAACCTGAGTATATCGCCATGTCGCGCCCAGCTGGGCGTGTGATTGGCGG